>JAAEMD010000120.1 GCA_024225875.1 bacterium | reverse complement strand
TCAACAGGGCCTTTGGAAGGAACCAATAACAAAATTAAAACTATGAAAAGGCAGGCCTATGGATATCGTGATTTTGAATTTTTCAAATTGAAGCTTTTTGATCTTCATAGAAAAAAGTACGCGTTAATCGGATGAACCTAAAATATATATGGGAAAGCACAGCTTATAATGCAAACCATATTGGCTATTGAAAAAAATAGGAAAGAAATCTCATTTGAACGGTATTTGCTTTGGATTAGAAAAAAAAGGTAGCCAATAGATAAAAAACCCACAATAAAAGCCAACAAAATAGCCAGGATTAATTCAAATCTGCTGTTATTTAGCTCGTTAACTGTTTCTTGAAGTTCCTCTTCATAAAATTTGTTAAACTTCGTTTTGTCTTTTATCATATTCTTCATTTTCTACTCATACTTTTTTCAGATTTGAAAATTGAAGTAGCCAAGGTTGCTAATAGCACGCAGAAGAATCCTCCAACCCCTGTCATTAATATTGAGTCAAAGCGGACTCCAGCAATAATAAAACCTATTATTCCAATGATAAAAATTGGAACAGCAACCATCGCACCTGCTATAAAGGCTACAATCCCTGCTATTTTTTTCTTTTGGAATTTTTCATCTACAGGCTTTTTTAGCAGTACATTTTTTATATATAACAATAATCCAACAAGAGACGGTATTCCAAAATACACAAAAAAAATAATCCAAATTAACTGGACTTTTTTTCCAGTTTCATAATATAAAACTGGTCCCATGCCACCAAATACGATTGCAAAAATCAAGAACATACCTAACACATATTCAAAGGCATACTGATTTGGTATTCTTACGTAAATGGAGCCATCAGCAAAATTTTTGGAAGCCTTGAGTTGAATTCCTTTCTTTTTGGCATCAATGTGTATCCAAATATTAAACGAACCAGAAAAAAAGAAAATGGCAAAAAAACTGCCTGTAATGTATTGAGCAGGCAAGGAAGCTGAACTATTTACAAACATGGTTATTGCTACTGCACAAGCAATATAGGATATAATACCCATGACTAGAAAATTACTGAAAAAAAATTGTTTTTCCATTATTGTTTATTTTATTAATTACTTTCTTCCTGGCAATTGAATTATAGCAATACTTATATAGTTTCGTATATTTTTCATGCGCTTTATAATTTGACAATGAATCCAAGTCAAGTACAATTTGAGATTTTTGTACGACAATTCCGATTTTTTTGAGTTGGTCCTGCAATTACTTTTGTGTACTATCAGACCGGTAAGGATAGAGAAGGGGAAAGAGCCTATTCCCCTTCGGTTTTGTTTTATTAATATGTAATTTATAGAAAGAAAAAGCTTAGTATAATTCTGTTTCATACTGAGTCGGGTTTTCAACAGATCCTTCAAGATCAGCTACTTTTATTTCATAACCTTCAAATTCTATCCACTTTTCAGCTCGATAAATAGTGAGCTTCATTGTTACTAGTATATTAATCTCTACAGACTCACCGGGTTCAATAGTCATCTCCAATGATTCATTTATGTCAAGAGTTTCATCATCATAATCCACAAGATCTTCAAGTTCAGATGGCAGATCAATCCTAGTATTAACCGATTCACTAAATTCAAAGCCACGTTTCACAGTTACTGTTTCTGAATGGTTTTCAAAAGTATTATTATAATAAGTTTCTATAGAAGAATCACTATCTTCTTTTTCAATATTTTTGTATTCGATTGAAACTTCCGAGCTATCTTCATCCAAAAAGATCATCTCCTGCTCACAATCACAATTTTCATGGGGTGGGTCCACTCGATCATCATAGTACCCTGTCATGCTCTGACAACTATCACAGCCATCTTCACCATCAAAATAGTAAAGTCCTATTATTCCATCACTCATGTTTTTCTCCTTAAATTAATTTTTTTATTGGAGCAAGTGTTAATTTTCCTTTAAATTTATTCAAAAGAATGGATTTTCTAAAATCCTTTAAAGATTTGTCGCTTTTTATAAATTCATTGTTTTTCAGAATAAAAACTCCACCAATGGTTCCGTTTTTTTCAATCATATTTTCAGGAATGATCAGGCGATCAATTTCTATTGTATTGCCAATTTTTTTTCTTTGAACTCCAATTAAACGTACATTTCCGTTTTTATAGAAATGTCTTAGAAGGAAAGGCGTTTCTTGGGCAACTTCTTCAAGACTTATATTGACGAACTGAATTTTATCATCAGCACTGAATTTTCTGATATGATCTCCTTTTTTCTCATCATGAACCTCGTGTGAAATTTCACCTTTTTTCATATTAAAAGTGAAATTAGGTATAAAGTCTTGAAAACTTTGAATTGTCACTTCTTTTCGCAGGAAACCATCGGCATTAATAATAATTTTTTGAGATTTATAGGGAATTGCTGCCACAAAAAATTTACCTTCCTTATCTGTAACTGCTTTTTGCTCTGCTATATAAATTTTAGCATCGGGGATAGGGATCTCATTGTGGAGAACTATTCCGGAAATCATACCATTATATTCAATTGTAAGGGCATTTTTTTGCCATCGTATAATCTTTGATAATGTTGTATTTTCTGGAATAACTCCTTCCTCTTTTGATAGATCAAGTTCTTTTAAAATCGTTACAGGATCGGGTGTTGCAAGTTTTTTTAAGGTTGTTCTTCCGTTTTTATAGAGTGCTTCACAAAATTGTCCATTCAATTCAGGAATCAATAGGAGTTTCGCCATTGCTTTAAATGAGTCAATGCTTTTGACAGGAAAATTTTTCACCTCTCTAAGTTTTTTTTCAATCCCAATTTTACCAATACTTATAGTGCTGGTCATATGACTTGATACTTTTGCAAAAATCATGTAGTATGATCGCTCCCGGAGTTTATTTAAAGAGGGGGCGCTGACATGGCTCAAGGCAAAGCACTTACACCGGAAGACAAGAAAGCAATAGTTGCTT
>JAAEMD010000119.1 GCA_024225875.1 bacterium | reverse complement strand
ATGTCGGTCTATTTATTGATTTTTCTTGCATTGAACAGATTCGAATTAGGTGGTAAAGGATTTTACCTGGATACAGTTTTTAAGAAATTTAACAGCCTAGTATTCCTGGGTCCTGTGTCAAATCCAGTGGCGTTTGCTTTTATGGCAGGGATTTTTATTATTATTTTTTATATGTTTGCTCATATTGGGATTTTAAAAGAAAGATTTTTTGCCTTTTCAGTATTCATTTCCACTTTTTGCCTTGGGCTTACCCGCTGTAGAACCGGTATAGTTGCTGTTGCATTTGTATTGTTCCCACTTTTATTCGTTGCAGCCAGGCCCTTAAGAAAAGCACTCGCTGTCTCTGTTATCTCAGGATTGATCTTATCACTGGGACTTGTGCATGCCGCTTTCTTAAGCAATCAGACGGCTAAGTTCTCTAAAGAAAGAATCCTTCAGGCAGAAGGTGTGGAGCGAATTGATGAAGGAACATTCTTTTTTGTTTCAAAAAGCGATATAAAGCGGGAAGAAACTAATTTGCTTGCCTGGGATCTGTTTAAACAGAATTGGTTTTTTGGCGCTGGTTTGGGTGCCACCTATAAATATTCTGACAAGATACTGGAACATCCTTCCATTGCCAATAACACATTGTTGCTTTATCTTGCGGATACCGGCCTTACCGGGATCGTGTTTATATTATTATTCTTTTAT
>JAAEMD010000118.1 GCA_024225875.1 bacterium | reverse complement strand
GAATAGAGTTCATAAAAGAACGGAGCGATTTTTTAAGGTCATCAACAGATTTAGGGCGTTTAGATTTCAGAGCATTGGCCTTAACATCATGGTTAAGTAGCTCGTCAGGGTTTAGCTCTGGTGCATATGGAGGCAAATAAAAGACAGCTATATTAACCTGAGACTTGGATAAGCAGCTTCAAAAAAGCAAAGAAGCTTGAAAAACAAAAACATTGAGAAAAATCAGCTTTATTTTTCAAACTCAATTACATACATACACTCTTGTCCTGAAAGTTTTTTATTATTAATCAAAGATTTAATTTTATCAGTATCTATATTTCCTGGTTTACCCTGGATACCGCTTTCCTGAACTTTACTTTTTATTTTTCTATCAAAATCAATGTAATGCAAGCCTGAAAATATCTGCAAATATAATAAACAGCTAATAAATATGATGACTGCTGTAAACAGAGTATCTCCAGTTCTTTTATAAGCAGGTTTAGACTTATGCCCAGGACAGGAAACCTTATTCAAACGACCTGATCGAAAAAAAGAAACAATATTCAAAAAAGCACCGGCAGGACATAAGTTTCTGCACCAGAACCTCTTATAAAAAACAAAGACCAGTAATAAACAGAAAACAAGAAAACTCATCCTGACAAAAATAATCGCTAATGGATCAAATTCAAATAATACCCTGCTTTTAGTTAAGGAAAAAAGCACAACAACTATAAAAAGATTTATATACCTCAAGTATCTGGTCCAGTTTAAAGCAGCAGGACTTACTTTAAACCAGGAAACAAACTTATGAATAAATTTAAACATCATACCTGTGATCTCCTGAAGAGCTCCAAAAGGACACAGATATGAACAATAAACATTCCCAAAAAACAGCACAATAAGCGGAATGCCCAGTATTAGCCAGAATGATACAGCAAAAGGGTTAAACGAAAGTGAAAAAGAAAACAGAGAAAGCATATTATCAATCGCATACTGAATATTAAAAATAAAACCAGAAATTACCAGAACTGATAACAATATTAGAAACCTGTACTTATGATACTGCTTTTTCTTTCTAAAAAAGAATATCAGTCCTGTAATAAAAAGAAAAACCAGTGCTTCCCGATCAAAGTCCTGAAATAATAATTTATCATTTTCATATTTATCTCCTTTATCAATAACATTAGATCTAAATACCATACCAGCCTGTTTTAAGGTATCCAGCATAGCCTTGCTGCTGATTGTTGCACCAGCTACAGCTCTAATATCATAAATAGACCTTTCTATCTGCCCTGATCTCTTATAGCGGTCAGGAAAAAGGAACAGCCCTTTCAATTTCTTTTGCCAGTCCAGAGTTTTATGGAAATAAGCAGGTGTTTCATTCACGCTGATAATTTCAAAATCCTCTAATACACCGGATGCACTCATCCTGACCTGCATAACAATTTCACTGCTGTAGCCCAGGATATCCGCAAAATCATCTGTATTGAATATGTAGCTGATGCTGCCATCAACTCTACTTTGACACTCTAAATAACCTGTACTCTCTCTATTATTTAAATTGACCTTTTTAACCACAGCCCTGTAAGCATCAGGTATTAAAGAAGACTCATACAGTGTTTTCTTTTGATCATATGGAACAATGAAAGATATAAAAACTAAAAAAACAGCTATACCAAATAAAAAGTATTTTATACGCCTGATATTTAATTGCGTATTAGATACACGATTATAAAAATTTATTCTGCTCATTACTCCTGTAAAGAATAAATTTGCTGACATCAATAAACCGGCAAATAACAAACCGCCAGGCACACCAAATACGGGTATAACAATCAAGCCTGTTAAAACAGCTCCTGCAGCTCCTCCTGCATGATCCATAAAATCGAGATTAGAGCCTGCATCTATAACATCACATTCTCTGCCGTCCGATAGATGGTCATATTCTGCTGCAGTGACAGGCAGGTAGATACCGCAAAGAAAACCATTAATAATAAATAGTACTGTAAACATAGTTATAGAACTATGCTGCCATACACTACTAACAAGCAGCAGGAAAAGAATATGAAGTAAAATACATACTGTTATGATTTTCACTCTGCCCGCATCAATCCGCTTATTTCTAATAATACTTCTGATAAAAAAACCGCCACAAAATAAACCCATCATAAAAAAAGAAGAAATCAGTCCTGCATAAAGATATATGGAGCCAAATATAGTCTGAAATAAATACATAAGTATTATTTGAATAGATATCCCGGATAAACCAGCTGAAAAAACAAGGAAGTTAGAGGCAAAAAAAGTTGAAGCATTTATATTAAAATATAACGGTCTTATATAAAATAATCCCAGCACAATAATTAGAACAATCGCAAAAACCAGAATTACAAACCCGCCATCATTAATTTTTTTTATTAGAGTCAGATACATAGATCCTGATCTCTTACTTTCCAGGCCAAGGCCCCAGAAATGTGCATAAGGAGTTAAATCTGTATTAACAGGAACATTAATTTTCTGCTGCATTTTTCTATACTGAGACATTTGAAAAGATATCCTGTCAGGTCTATACAAACTATAAACAATACCAGCCGGAAACTTTTTTTCTATACCCGGCACTTCTTTAAATCTTCTTACAAGAGTATCCGGATCATGGGTTAAAAAATTATCATTAGAAGCTAAAAACCAGCTGTCTTTTCCTGACTTTAATATCACCTTATTAAACACAGACTCCAGTGTCGTAAGCACTCCAGCACCCTGCATAACCAGCTCTTCACCCAAATAGTTCTCTCCTGCTGAAGTCCTTACTCCAAGCACACCGGAAAAACGAAGCCTTTTTTTTAAAAGCCTGTAAAATTCCTGCGAAAAATATCTATTCAAGACAGCTGTAGTGGCATCAGGCATATTCAGAATAATAATGTCATATTCAGCTGATGTATTCTTCAAGTAGACACGCGCATCCTGGCCGGGACAATCTATATTATTAATAGCTCCTGAATATCCATTAAATAATAAACTGAGCTTTTCAGGATACTTAATATCCGGATGAATCCAGGTAACTTTATTAACGCCAGGAACACTCAAAAAAAACTCACCCAGCGAAATCCCCCCATCACCAATGATAAGAACATTATTTAATAAGGGTTTCTGAGCCAGATATATTGCAGCAAGATTCAGAGAAAATAATCTATCCGGTAAACTCTCACATACCCTGCCCATTGATATAAATACTTTACTGGAATGATATTTACCATAATGGTATTTGGATTGCGGAGTAGTAAATGTTCCTTCATAAGATTCTACAGGCATTAAACGGCCCCAGAAGAATCTGTACTCTGACCTGTCCCAGCCTGGAATCAATAATACTGAAATACTGGAAAACAAAATAATAATTAAATAACCTGTATACTTAAACTTCTTATCTCTCAGCTCTGAGCTTATATAAAAGATACAGGATAAAAGAAAAGTCGCCGCAGCCAAGAATATCAGCTTTTCAGACAACCCCTGCCATAGCGCTATTGTTATAAAGATACCACCAGCAAAAGCACCTGCAGCCTCAAAAATATATACTCTACTTACAGATTCTGATACATTATTTTTAAGCTTTTTACTGTCCTGCCTCTCGCCATAGCTTGATAAGCACAGTAAAACAAAAATAAAGCCAGTTAAAAAACTAACCGGGGCATTCACAAAAAAAGACAGCAGAAACATCCTGGTATAAGGAAAAATTTCATAAGCCAGTACATTGCCGAGCTCACGAGAATGATTTATCAGAAAATTCTGTATAATAAAGGCCGGAATATATAAAGCTGCTGTAAAGTATGTTTTTAGACCACCTGTATTGAATCTGCGGGCAATATATTTTGCAGCCTGAGAACCGATTGCAACCCAGAGCAGCCATACACCAAAAAAAGCACCGATACCCAGTTCATTGCCTTCACTGGCAATAATAAATGATCTGAAATGTATTGTTTGCGCTACTAAAGCAAAAAATCCTGCAGAAAAAATAAATACATTCAATTATTTTTCAGAAAAAACTATAGCTTCAAAAACAAAAAA
The DNA here is from genome assembly GCA_024225875.1 of bacterium. GTDB lineage: Bacteria > Margulisbacteria > Marinamargulisbacteria > JAAEMD01 > JAAEMD01 > JAAEMD01. The sequence continues at coordinate 5,710 of JAAEMD010000118.1, read as the reverse complement.
TTGAGCGCCTGCTTCCCAGCTGTTACTATTCAAACCAGCCTTCATAGATAGATTAGATAAAGTTTCTTCCACAGTCCAGCCCTGCTCTGTAGCTACCTGAGGTAAAAAAACAGCACTTCTTCCGGATTTTTGCATAATAATCCCATGTTTACCTAAGACTATATCCTTATACGAGGGTACAGGAAAAGGGGCTGTTAATGCCGATATCTCAAACTTCAAATCCTTCAATTCATCAATATCAACCGGATTAAATCTATTATCATTAACAATAGAATTAACTGACTGATGCATTACTGCCTTATACAACGCTCTTTCAGGCATAATTTCACCTATACATCCCCGTAAAGCACCTGCTTTATGAAGTGTTACAAATGCGCCCATAACTTCTTTCACAGGATCTGTGATTTTAATATTTAGTTGCTCCGGGCCAGGTATTACACCATTTTTTAAGTAATACTCAGCCGTTCTTCTAGCTAATAACAACAAAGACTGCTTATCGTCTCCGGAAAGAACTGATCCTGACATATTTTTACCCTCCTTACTGCTCACCAATTTACCACTTATTGCCAGCGCAGCATAACTGACTGAGTTACTCCAGTCACCGGTTAAGCTTCCTGATGTATCATACTTTAGTAAATGTACTTCAGAATCTTTTCCAGTCATAGTAAGCAACAGCTCTATAGGGCCACGGCCACATATTGTTGCACTAGTTCTTTCACAATAAGATTTAAATCCCTGAGCATTTTTATTTTTAATAAATTCAATAGCGTCCATATCAAGCTTTTCAATATTTTCAGGTACATTTTTATAAAAAGGCTGGTAGCCAAACCTGGAACCATAATGAACAAAATCTGAACTAACAACAACCAGTGTTTCTTCATCAACAAATTCATTTAAATAGCTGGCTATCTTAATTACACCACCTCTATCGAATGAACCCACAACAACAGGTATAAGTTTAAAATCATCTATTGCCTGTTGAAGAAAAGGCAGCTCTATTTGTACACTATGCTCAGAATTATGGGCCGTCAATATTGATACAAACTCTGATTTTTTAAGCAGCTTTTTAATAACTTTAGTATCCAGAGGTATCTCGCCAAGAGGAGTTGAGTAATGGGTAACATCAGGGATAGAAACTCTATTATGCAAATAAGTACTATGGCTGGGACCAATAACAAAAACCCGTTTATATTTCTTTCCTCTTATCTGATTGATACCGTACGCTGCAACCTGTCCTGAGTAACTGTAACCGGCATGCGGTAGAATAAGGGCCTGAATATTATCTATCACTGCACCTTTCGCATTATCCAGATACTGTTCAATCTCCGCAGCCAACTCCGTTTTATCATCAGTATACCAGCCGATTTTAGATAACCTGGAATTAAAAACATTTTTAGTATTTACCTGAACCACCTTCTTCCCTCCTTTACATGATAACAGAATTAAAACAACAACAATAACTACAGTCAAAGCATTTATTTTAGTTGATAATAAATTTTCAAACATACAGCATCTCCAGTACTCAGTTCTAAAAAATCAATAATAAAATTTCTGTATTCAAATTATAAAATACAGTCACACTTAAATGTAAGCTTTAAAATTAATATTAAAATTATCCTTTCCATACAGCCTCTCTTAACACATCTTTATCTTTCATTTTTTTTATGTCACCGGGATATTTATCCGGCTTAACTGCCCGTAAAGCTCGATCCGCTGCAAAGTATTTCAATAAACCTGTACTACCCATGCTTATCAGTAGTACAGCACCTGAAATAGACTTTATAAACCTTCTTCTACCTATATCCATTCACCATACACCTCCGTTTCACAAACCGGGCAGACAGCTGTTCCTGAAGGAGTTACAGCTATTTTATTCTTCAAGATCCTGTAGCCCCGCCTTTCAATTAAGATAGTACTGCATTTATGGCAATATGTATTTTCTCCTTCTTTACTTAACATATTACCTGTATATACATAATAAAGTCCCTCACTCAAAGCTGTCTGTCTGGCTTTTTCCAGTGTTTCTGCTGGAGTTACTCCCAGGTTTTTCATACGGTAATGTGGTGAAAAACGAGAAAAATGAAGCGGTGTTTCCGGCCCTAAATTTTCTTTTATCCACTTACTCAGTAATTTAATTTCTTTTTCACTATCATTTAAAGCAGGTATAATTAAATTTGTGATTTCAACCATAACACCCATACTTTTAGCAAGTATCATACCGTCCAGAACCGGCTTTAGAGTAGCACCGCAGTTATCGCGATAAAACTTCTCGGAAAATGCTTTTAAATCAATATTAGCAGCAGATATATATCTGTAAAGCTGACGCAGTGGCTCCCGATTAAGATAGCCAGCAGTGACCAGAACATTTTTCAATCCGATCTTTGCTGCATTAATAGAAGTATCTAAAGTATATTCATAAAAAATCAGTGGCTCCGTATAGGTATAGGCTATTAATTCACAGCCATAGTACTTTGCAACAGACGGCAGTTTTTCAGGTGGCAGATGATAGGCTTTTATGTCTTCCGGGTTAGCCTGGGATATTTCCCAGTTCTGACAGTTTTTACAATGAAGATTACAACCGGCTGTAGCGATCGACAGTATGCTTTTACCAGGATGAAAATGAAATAAAGGTTTCTTTTCTACAGGATCAACATGAACTGAACAGGGATAGCCATAGGTCAGAGCTGTCAAATTACCATCAATATTTGCTCTAATAAGACATTCCCCGGTCTGACCTGGTTTAATTATACATGATTTAGGACATAGTACACATTGCTGAATCATCACCTGTTATAATATCATTTAGATACAGTTATTTTCTATAAACGTATTTATGAAATATACAGTATTTATTTTCTGTCTATAGCTGGTCCATAAATAATCACCTTTTCAATTGTTTTTTTTGATAAATGATTCATTCTTCAGACAGGGTCAATAACTTTTCTTTAATTTTAGAGAGAATAGCCTGGGTAACTGGTGTTGATACCCCCATCTCTTTACCCATCCTAATAATAGTAACTCCGAAAAGATCGCCTTCATTTCCTTTACCCTCTTTTGCTTTTTCAACATCTCGCTGATACGAAGTTTTTGTTTCAAACAGAAATTTATTAGTTTTATCAATTGATTTATTTAAAATATCATCAGGTAAATTAATTCCTTTTTTATTAGCTATTAATATAATTTCTTTCATAATCTCTTTAGTTGTATTTACTAACTCTTTAGTTTGCATTATCTCACCTAAAGTTTTATCGGAATATGCTGTAATTAAGCCAAAAGCCGCTATGAAAATATATTTTTCCCAAATTGCAGGATACGGATCGTCTCTCCATTTATGTTTTATATCTGTTTTGTTAAACAAATCTATTACCTCTACCGGAGTAAATGTAGTATATTTTGGATCCTTACCAAATAAAATCATACCGTCTCCTCCTTTAGTTGAAATAACACCTGGTTTTTCAACATGTGTTCCAACATATACACAAGCAGGTAAAACAATAGTATCTTTAAGTTCGTTTCTTATTCTTTCATATATATCTACTCCATTTAGCAATGGTATAATAATAGTATTTTTTTTAATATTTTTTGCTATATCCTGGATAGCGCCATTTAAATCATAACCTTTTACACATACTAAATATAAATCTGGAGCAGGTATTTTTGTTAAATCATTTGTGGACAAGGTTGGTCGACAATTAATAATATCATCCCCTGCTTTTACTATTAATCCACCCGCCTTTATTTGTTTTAAATGATTTCCTCGTGCAATAAAAAATGTTTTTATATTGTTATTATTTTCTTGAGCAAGTTTAAAAGCAATTTTAGCTCCAAAATAGCCTCCAACCCCTCCTACACCATAAATACATATATTGCTTATATTAAGTGGACTAATCTTTGCTCTCATTGAAGTATATCCTTTTTATTGCTGAAAAAATAAAAAATCCTGCTCTTTTTAAGATCAGTTAAAAAGTTATCCGATTTATCTATCCAATTTAATCTATCCTCTTCTTTAACATAGATTGCCTTTTGAGCCCAAATTTTGCAATAATTATTTTTTCAAGAAATTCTCTTTATACGCCTTAATACAGGAGGATGGCTGTATTCCAGAAACACTTTAAAGGGATGAGGTGTTAAGTTTGATAAGTTATCTACACTCAGCTTTTTCAAGGCATCTATCATATCTTTATTATCTGCAGTTGTGTCCACTGCATACTTATCCGCTTCAAACTCATGCTTTCTTGAAAATATATTTCCAGCCATCGAAAACATCCTTGCCAGCGGAGTATATAAAAAAGAAAAGAAAAGCAGGCTGGCATAAATAGATAATTTATCCATTTTAAAGGCCTCAAATAAACCGGGATTATTTATAAATTTTGACATCAGGTACAACATCAAAGCTGTTGTTGATAAAGATATTAGCAGCATTTTAAATATATGTTTCTTCTTATAATGACCAACCTCATGAGCAACTACAGCCACCAGTTCTTTAACTGTATGTTTTTCTATCAGCGTATCAAACAGTACTATTCTTCTGTATTTACCAAAACCAGTAAAAAAAGCATTTGACTTTGATGACCGCCTGGAGCCATCCATCTGAAAAAGACCTTTAACTTTAAAGTTCTGTTCATTCACATATTTCTCAATAGCTTCTTTAAGTTCTTTATTCTTTAATGGTTCAAATTTATTAAACAAAGGCATTATCCATACAGGAGCAATAAATAAAATAAATAACTGAAAAACAACTATAAAGAGCCAGCAGTATATCCATGCCATACCTTCAAACCTGGCAAAAAACCATAATAGCGCACTTAGAACAAGCGCTCCCAGGATTGCACCAAGAACCACAGCCTTTAAAAAATCCATAATAAATGTTTTTACAGTAGTTTTATTAAAGCCATATTTTTCCTCAATAACAAAAGTTTTATATATGGAAAAGGGAAGCCCTGCTATCAGACTTATTAACGATAATAATCCGAAAAACAGGAGACCTGTCACTATTGATCCAAAATTAAAACTACTGACATATCTATCTATGTAGTTGAAGCCTCCAAGTAAAATAAAAGGGATTGTTAATAACATCATAAAAGAACTTGAAGCTATATTAAAAGCTGTATTTTCTTTAAGGTACTGCTGTGATTTTTTATATTTATCCGAATCATAGATACCTTCAAATTCCTCAGGAAGTGTTTCTGAAGTTGAACTTACATTTAATAAATCGGCAACCAGATCCAGGATAAAAGAGCCTGAATAAAAGCAAAGTATAAAAAACAAATATATATTCATAAAAATAACCTTTCAAAAATTAATAGATAACCAGGATAAAAAAATTATAAAAATTTTCTTTCTGCTGATCCTGGTCTTTCTGGTTAGCAAATTTATTTTATTAATCAAAACTGAATTAGAAAAAAGAATCCGCTGAAAATCAACTAAAAAAAATTTTACTGTAAATGATTTAAATACAAAAAAAGGATATCATAGTCTTTATAAATTTCAAAATAAAGTTTCAGAGTAGTACGTTAGATTAAAATCAATATATTTCACTTAAACTATAGCTGGTACAATATTGAATTGTCCGTTTAAATGACTGAGTACAGTGTACTGGCGTACATTAACGAAGTCATTTGAAAACTTTAGTGTCGGACATTTTATTTTGGAGCAGCTATCGCTGGTACAAATTGAATTGTCCGTTTAAATGACTGAGTACAGTGTACTG
>JAAEMD010000117.1 GCA_024225875.1 bacterium | reverse complement strand
GCGACACCCCGTCAGGCGCATAACTTTGCTACCATGTTACTTTCCGCAATTGTCTGGTTTTCCGCTGATATGGTTTGTGTCCTCAGAGTGACTCCCATAGTTCCTTCCAGACAAACGTTATACCCGACTTCACCTTCCCTTAACCCAAGTTCGACAACTGTTTTTTAAATCTGTAGTATAATCAGCATAATACGGCTTTGGGGCTTTATTTTTCCTCACTACATTTTTTATTTTCCACAATAGGTATCCTTATTGTTACAGCTTTTAACGGTTGGCTTTTTATTTTCAATGCTTCGTAAATAGCTTGCTGTTTCACATTGGGTGTGGTGCTGTTCCGAATGTTTACTGTTGTCTGATCTTCAGTTTTAAATGTTGTTGTTACTCTTATATGTGTCGACAATATATTTCTGACAGTATTCCAATTAAAGTTAATTCCACCTTGTCGTAATTTCTTTAAAATGCCTGCAAGAATATGATAGGCTATAACTGTGATAAAAATGTGAGCAATCGTTGTATCGTCTCTCTTATGAAAAATCGGTCTCAAGCCCAAGTGTGATTTCATACTTCTAAAACTATCTTCAACGGTAGTCAGAGAACGGTGGGTTTTTGAGATTTCTTCTTCTGTAAGATCTGTACGATTGGTTCGTAATACATAATTACCAACATTTTTTTGTTTGGCCTTTCCAGCAGGATTTTTACTATATTCTATTTTTGTTACTTTTTCAGAATTCTGCTGAATATCAATAGTGTACAAACTTCCAACGCCATACCTTTCTTTTAATCTGCCAATTTTTTCAATAATATATTCATATTTTTTTTTGGTTCTTTTTTTCTCGAGTCCATCATGGAGTTTTTTTAATTCTTTTTCAAACTTTTCAAGTTTTTTTTCAAGAATAGCTTTTTCTTTGGCTTCTTTCGATTCACTATGGCAATGCAGCCATGATTCTCCGTCTTTTGTTACCATCTTTAAATTTAATTTGGTTTCGTCATCATTAAGTTTTAAAGCTTTTTCCGCACAACCATCCCAAAAATTTTCAGGGTAGGAGCCTTTTCTTGATACGGCTACATAATAAAATTGCTTCTTTTTTATTTTTTCTATGTTTTCCTCTGAAGCAATACCGGCATCAATGACGATTGTTTTTTTAAAATTAATATTGTCGGTTTCTTTCGATAGTTGATTTAAAATATCTTCTAATGTTTTCGGCTCTGATATATTACCATTCAAAACCCTGCTTTGCTTTGGAAAACCGTCTCCATCAACAGTTAGCGCTAATGTAACTAATGGTCGGTCGTTGCGCCTCTCTTTTGATCTTCCTGGTTTTGCTATTTTACTCTTTCGCTTACTGCCTTCAAAATATGTATTGGTAAGATCATACAAAATTATGGTCTCTTTTAAATTGAACATATCCCGGGCATTTTCTGATAAACCCTGCTCTATCTCTTCATGCTTGTCCATTAACAAGCAGGATGTCCTGTGCAGTGCGTTATCATATACTTTGACATCTGTTTTAAGGAGCTCACAGATTGCACTGTTTTCATTAATCCATCTTGCCGTTTCACGCTCACTTCCGGGATGAACAAGTCTACCGATAATTAACATTTTGGCATAATCAATCTGATTGTCATTAAATTTGAGCTTTTTTAGGATATTGTCTAAATTATATTCCTTTATACTCGTTGCTACAAGATGCTCAGCTCCTGTTGTTCTGCTGTCGGATGTTGTAACTGAACTAATATCAATTGTTTCATATGTGGGTTCAAGATGTTTCGGATCTTTCTCAACAGACTTTGCTTCTTTATTCAACCTTTCTTTTATAATAACTTTGGCAAAATGTCTGGCAAGGTTTTCAATTTCAGGATTTGCTGAAAATAAGCTTTGGTAGCCATGGAGCTCAGACTCTATACCATTTGCCAGCTCTTTCCATTGCTCCCTTGGAAGATCGATAAAGCCAAGATTCAGCAGTAATCGCTGTCGTGGTCCTTTAGGAGTGCGAATAGATTCTACCAACTGGTGCTGGATGTATTTTTTTCCTTTTTTGGATTTGGTGGTTACTCGTATAAACATGTGGTTAAGTATACAGCAATGGGGAATGTGTGTCAACATTTATATTGTATTTTCAGTCACTACATTTGCAACGCCAATTCCCGCATCTATTAAATTCAAGTAGTTATAATGTTAATTATGCGAAATTATATCGAAATTAACGCATTTTATGCAACATTGTGTCGAACTTGGGTTACCGTTCTGAAGCTATTTTCAACTGTCTGGACTGCAATAAAAGAGATCAGACTGAAAACAGCGCCGCAGTAAAACGGAATCTTATAATCGATAATCCAGAGAAGCCCGCCGATTTTGTGGGATTTTGTGGGACAGGCTCTTTTTGGATTTCTTCAATTTTTATCCAAAATTTTGTGTCTTTGAATACATATTTATTTAAAATATACCTGAAGTGGAATGTATTCAGAAAGACATGTGTTG
>JAAEMD010000116.1 GCA_024225875.1 bacterium | reverse complement strand
AGTATTGATTCTCAAGGGTTGTAGCGGTAATTGTTGGTAAAAAGAAACATTCATACTTCTTTTAATATCAAATCATTTTACTCGTGTCCCGAACTATTTTTAAAAATTTGATAAAAACTTTACTAACCCGAATATTTACCACTCCTTGAATAAAAACTCTATCATTTCAATATGTTATAAAATGGCCTATTGAAGACTATTTGACCTCGTTAGAAAAGACCGGGAATTCAGAATAACAGTCGGCGGGTGCAATTCAATAATTTAGGTTTTGATCTGATAGCAGGCATTCGGCATAAAAAGTTAAAATTTAACATTCATAAGGCTCTGATTTCATTGAACCCGATTTTTATGACTTGTCTGTTATGTTCCCCAAAATCATCAAATCTAAATTATCGGTTTGCACCCCAGTCGGCTCCAATTAGATCGACATCCTTTAAGAACATCATAGGCAGCATCTTTACCAAATGCATTATTATCATTGATCGCAATACCCCAGGAAAAAATTCTTTCCCAAAAAGAGTAACGTAAATATTGCCATAATAATCAAGGAACGCACACTGTGCACATGTCTTTTTAGAATGCCACATCAATGAAGGGAAGTAGCAATATTGAATTTGTTAAAAAAGTCATCTATTTTACCAAAAATTCGAATGTTAGCTTGTGTTTCTATATCAACATTGTTATGAATTATTTGAGCCCGTTCTTATTGATATTATTATGTTTTCAGCAAATTCACTGTATATCAAATAACCGGGCTCTTCAACTTATTTACACTTTAATCTCAACATGTTATATCTTTTTTATTCTCTTTCGAATGAATCCCGAAAGTTGAGTAAATAAATGATGAGGTCGTAAATATTAGCCAAACCGAGACTTATGACAAAAGAGATCTGTTGTAAAAATTAGAGGGGGTTAAATCGAAGTTATTATGGATGAAGAACTTATTAAGGAATATTATGAAAAAAATCCAGAAGGCATAGATCCCGTTTTTGAGATTAGAGAACTCTATGAGATGCATGAGCTAATAAAAAAAAGTGTTGAAAAAAAATCTCCTACTAAACTTTTAGATGCTGGTTGTGGAAAAGGTTTCACCGGCAATAGTGTTTTTGGACTATGTAAGGAGTATCATGGTTTTGATATAAGTTATAGCGCAGTTGCAATTGCTAAAAAAAGACTTCCTAATGGAGTTTTTAATGTTGGTTCACTGAAAAAGTTACCTTATGATGATGAGGAATTTGATTGTGTTGTTTGTTCAGAAGTTCTTGAACACATTCCAGATTATCTCAAAGCTATGAGCGAGTTATCGAGGGTGACTAAAATGGGAGGCTCTTTGATAATAACCACTCCAAACAAGCATAATCCAGATATGACACTCAGGCTATATACGAAAGGGAGATATACTCCTCAGATTTACGACTCTCCAATAGATTATGAGGAACTTATAACACAGTTTAAAAAAAGAGACCTGGAGATTGTTGAATTCAAGTCATTTTGGTTTTTCCCATCTTTGGGAGAAGAGATGTCAGAAGAAGAGCTAGAGAAATTTATGAAAGTGCTTGAAAAACTTTCTGATAAATATAAAAAACCTTTAGGATTATACTTATTTTTTGAACTTAGGAAGTTAAAATGAAAATTGTTGGCCTCGGTTATGATGGCTTTCATGACAGCTGTATTGCTTTAATGAACGAAAGAGGTGAAGTAATAGAAGCATTTAGTGAAGAGAGACTATCAATGGTAAAAAAAGATGGGCGATTTCCTTCAAATGCTCTAAAAAATTTAGAAATAAAAGATGATGATGTTCTTTGTCTTTCAACCTTGGATCATAAAAATTTTAATGAATCATACGCTAAAGCAGGGTTAACTCCTCAAAAAGAAACTCTTGATGAAAGAAGTAGAACTTTTGAACATATAAAAAAATTAACGAGAAAATTTAATAAAGTAAATTATTATAGCCATCATGATTGTCATGCAGCTTCAGCATTTTATTTTTCTGGATTTGATGACGCATTGGTTGTTACATGGGATGCAGGTAATAATTCAGAACCTTGGAATTTCACAGTATCGAGAGGAAAAGGTAATATTTTAAAAAGGTACGAACAATCCACAAATGGATATCCTGCTTTGAACTATACTGCTATTACTGCAATTATGGGATTCACACCAGCACGTCATGAAGGAAAGATAACTGGTTTAGCTGCTAGAGGAAATGCAAGCTCTCAAGATCTGGTTAGGTTAAGAGAAATTTTATCCTCTTTTAATAAAGAGGGACGTTCAATCATGGGAGCAATCTCTAATTGGAAAAATGTAGGATCTGCTCAAGAAGTACCATTCATCGAACTTAAAAAAGATATTATAAAGAAGATAAGGGAAGACATTGGTCTTTCGGATAATGATTTGGCAAATGCTATACAGAAATTACTTGAAGAAGAAGTTATCACACAAATTAAGGAATTAAAGGACAAATATCCTTCAAAGAATATTTGTCTTGCTGGAGGAATATTTGCAAATGTACTACTTAATAAAAGGATAATAGAACTTGGCTTTGAAAACATATTTATACACCCCGCTATGGGTGATGATGGCCTTGCTATGGGAGCTTGTGCTCTTTATTTAGCAGATAAAGGAGTTACGATAAAGCCGTTTAAAACTCTGTTTTTTGGTTATGAGATATGTAATGAAGTTGCTAATAAAGCCCTGGAAGAGTCTGATTTGGATTTTACAAAACCATCAGATATGGAAGACTTAATAGCCAAGAAATTGGCTGAAGGTAAAATTATCGCAAGGTGCGTTGGGAAGATGGAATATGGCCCGAGAGCTCTTGGGAATAGAAGTATTCTTTGCACTGCAAGAGATAAAATTATTAATGAACATCTAAATATTCTTTTGAAAAGATCTGAATTTATGCCTTTTGCGCCTGTGTGTTTAGAAGAGGATATAGATCTTATTTTTAAAAATATAGAAGGTCGTTTGTTGTCTTCCAAGTTTATGACTATTGCATTAGATTGTAAAAATTTTCTAATTAAGAGATGTCCTACGATAGTTCACGTAGATGGAACTGCTCGTCCACAGATTGTTGATGATGAAAATCCTGATATGAAAAAGATATTAATAAAGTTCAAAGAATTGACTGGGGAGCCTTGCTTTGTGAATACTTCATTTAATATTCATGAGAGCCCGATCGTTTGTAATGAGCGGGATGCAGTAAAGGCATTTAAACAATCTAAATTAGATTATCTTGTGTTAGGAGATTGTTTTGCCCATAAAAAAATATAAAATATGCGTGGTTATTCCTGTTTTAATGAAAATCGATCAGAAAGGATGTTCACTATATGAAGAAAATAGCAATAGTTGAGCCTCATTTTGATGATGCTTGGCTTAATTTGGGGGGTAGAATCTTAAAAAATTCTCAAAATAATTATATTATAATTACAATATCAGATCATCCATCAAATAATTTTAATGGTCTTACTATTATTAAGGAAAAATTAAAGTTGAATATGGATCTTGTCTTTCTTGGATATAAGAGCTTGGGTTTTGATGATCCAACAATTAAGGAAGCTGAAGAAAAGTATGGAACAAAAAACCATAAAGATATCTTTCTCAAAATGAATGGTTTGAAAGATTTTTCAAAAATTAGAGATGAAATAAAAAACGCGGCAGGAGATTCTGAAGTAAGATTCTGGCCCTTAGGCATTAAACATCCCCAGCATATACTAATGGATTCTATGAATCCTTTTGAGTCTCCCAATTATTATAGAGAATTTCCATATTACTTTTATCCAGATCAGAAAGACGTGATTGATAAAAAAACTAAAGGTCTAAAAAAAGTAGAGCTTGGTATTTTAGATGTTTTTGACTTGAAGAAGAAGCTATTTGCACTTTCTTATGAAGATTGTCAAACAGCGTCCAAAATTGACCCCCCATCAGCGTCCAATTTTAACCCCCCTAAAGTTAAAAAAAATATCATTTTCTACTCTTTAATCGCCAACTT
>JAAEMD010000115.1 GCA_024225875.1 bacterium | reverse complement strand
TTGAAATTGAACTTTTAAAGGGCAATGAATTTTATGATAGAAATTTGCATATGATTTTAACATTAATTCTTCCTTTGGAACCAGTGTCAGGCTACAGGGGCCTTGGTTTAATAATGCATGGGATTCTGACGAGAGGATTAGAAGAAATAAATCGGGAATTAGGTCTGCATGAAAAAAACAGCAAAGATATTAGTCATTATCACAAACTTCCAGCGCACATACTTCCCGGTGAAGACAGAGTTGGGCTGTACTTCGAAAGTTCAGTTACATCCATAAATGTTAATTTTTTAATTGATATGGCCTTTGTTTTGATGAGAATTGCTAGATGTCGGCTGAATGATTTTTATGAAGTGAGAATGAATAAATACTATGATTGTGAAAATATACTTAAAAGAAGCTTTCCTTCTATTTGTGTTTCTTCTGAATTAATTCGTTACTTGTTTCCTCCGGAAAACACATTTTTATTTGTGAATTCAAGCCAGGTCTTTAGTAATAGTATGGGTGCCTCAGTTACAGGAAAAGAAATTGTTACAATGATTAATGATAAATATAATTATGCATATGAAAAGACTATAAGAAATTATATGTGTGGAAGTACTATTAAAGAATACACAGTTAATTGTATACGTTTAAACTGTACATCAATAACGCCTTTTTCAATTACAAATAACTTTTCTCTTGTTTTCTCTAAAAAAGATGAAGATCAAGTTCAAACCTGCTTGTCTGAGGAGGATACAAAAAAGATATTTAGAGATACAATTTTAGAATCTGTGTATTACATAGTTAGCCAGGTACGCAATATAACTACATTTTATATTTCGCCTTCTACACTGAACAAAATATTAACTAACATAAAAACAGGCAGGGAACCATTCAGTAAATAAAATAGTAAGGTAAGTCATATTGATTATTGTAAAGAAAATATTATAGCTGACGCAGTTAAGCAGTCTTGTTTTTGTAAAAGACAAATAAAAGTTTAAACTGCTGATACAGGAGATATTATGTATAAAATAATTTCTTTAAGAAAAAATACTAAAAATGAACTTAATTATCCAAAAGCATATACAGGAGGTGTAGAAAGAAAATCAGTTTTATATAGTGAAGAAATAGCCGCCTGGTATGTACGGAACAGCACAAAGGATATGTTGGAAGTCCCGGATGACATAGTTAATATTATATTCAAATTCTCAAACACTGTTGAAATCCTGAAACAGGACATCCCCAGGTTTCTGAAAACTGTGTC
>JAAEMD010000114.1 GCA_024225875.1 bacterium | reverse complement strand
CCATCCAGAATCGTGATATTTAAGAACTCTTTCCCCAAATATTGTTTTAATTATTTTTCGGTGCAAATGGTAGCCAGTTTTAGTAAAATCAACAGTGCCCTCTTCAAATTTTGGATTATATAGATCTGGAATTTCAGGCTGATTACTATTCTGTTTTATACTGCTGCACCGATCAATTTGGTTAAGCCTCAGCCATCCTTTATCAATGCAACTGTCAATAGAACTTAAGTAATCTACCTCAGAATATTCTCCTCTGAAGTCACCTTCACCAAGTGAAGCGGTTTGTTTTGCCAGTCTTTTAGGTGACAACAAGTAGTTGTAATCAATAACGCACATTATAAAATGTTCAGGTAAAGTTACTTTAAAGTGATGGAGCATATCAGAAAATCTCAAGTAGTTGACATTGCGTAAAATAAGCGGAAAAATACAATACTGTCTTTTCATCAAATTAAATTGGTCACCACAATAACAAACAAGAAAATGCTCACCTAAAAATGTATCATTTTGGAAGAATGTATTTGATATTAACGATATAAACTCTATTGTGTCCCTTATATTGTCATAATCAGTATCCTCTTCAATACCCTCAAAGTCACGCAATCCTTTTTCAAAAGATATTTTTAAACATTCTAAAGATTTATCTTTTTCATTCAGAAGTGAATAAACACCTCCTAAAGAGACATAAACAAACTCATCTTCAGGATTTATTTCTTTAGCCTTATTATAACTATCTATTGCCATTTCATAATGTCCGAGAGTCTGATAACAATAACCTTTATTAAAATGCGCATTTTTATCTTCAGCGTTTATTTCTATAGCTTTATTGTAATTTCCTATAGCTTTCTCGAACTGTTCAAGATCTTCATAGCAAACTCCAAGGTCATTGTAGAAATTTGAGCATTCCGGTTTTAATTCAATGGCTTTATTATAGTCCTCGATAGCTTTATCATAATTTTTAAGATCATAATAAGAATTTGCTCTTTCGTAGTATAACATTGGATCTTTTGGTTCTAATTCAATAGCTTTGCTATAGAATTCAATATCTTTATCAGGATTATTTTTCATAAAAATTTTTGACTTAGAAAATCAAAATGCCTTGGACGTCGTATATTTAAAACATTGACTCTCTATAAGGTGAATATTGTTTGTTAATACCCGAATCCCGACAATCCGACTGTCTGTTACAGATTTCTTTTTCTGAGGTTCCCAGTCTGCTTCATCAATAATAATTTCAACAGTTTTCAGCCGCTTTTTTCTTTTTTCATCATACCGGTACCGAACACACACAAGACTGTCACCATATATCAACCAGTTTTCCGGTGCCTTCCTGACCCGGTTTCAGGTTTTTGCGTATATTTATAATTAATTAAATGAATTATCCATAAAAAAATCAGCCGGTTTTTTTTGTTGCAATTAACCGCAAAAAAAGCTGTCTGAACTATCTGTAAACAATTACCACACATTTTATAACAGTGCAATAAAAAAATAAAAAAACAGCACCCAGAACCAGGGGGTTTGAATAATAACTGAAAGGGTCCTGACAGGGACCCTTTCAACTTTCAACAGGGTGCATTCCCAAAGTGTAGATTCCAAAATGATATAAATCGGCCAACCCCTGGATTCCGGGTTAAAATCAGATAATATTCATTCTCT
>JAAEMD010000113.1 GCA_024225875.1 bacterium | reverse complement strand
TTATTTTTATTTATTTTTTTAAAAAAAAATATATAATTAAATATACTGGCTTATTTAGTGCAGGAGGTTAAATAATGATAGCTGCAAAGACAAAAGATCTTCATAAACTTTATTATACCGGCACACTGGAAGTTCCTGCACTAAAGGGTATTGATATTGAAATAAATCATAGTGAATTTTCCTCTATAACAGGATCTCCAGGATCCGGTAAAACTACTCTGCTGAATATCCTGGGCTGTCTTGATACGCCATCAAACGGACAAGTTTTCCTGGAAAACAATAATGTCTCCATGCTATCACCTGATGAACAGGCTGATATAAGAAATTTTAATATCGGGTTCATTTCTCAGACTTTTCTACTGGTCCCGACTTTAACTATTTTTGAAAATGTAGAGTTACCTCTACTGGTACAAAAAAAGCTAAGTGCAGGTGAACGTAAAGAAGTAGTAATGAATATGTTAGAGCAGGTAGAAATATCTGACCTTGCACATCGGAAACCAGCAGAAATAAACGGAGGACAGAAACAAATGGCAGCCATTGCAAGAGCTATGGTTAAAATACCTAAAATTATACTTGCAGATGATCCTACCGCTAATCTGGATTCCAGAACAAGTGAATTAATAGTTAATCTTATGTTACAGTTTAATAAGAAAACTAAAACAACCTTCATTTTCTCAAGTAATGATCCGGTAATAATGAAGCATGCAGATCGTTTGATCAAAATCCATAACGGCAAAGTAGAATCCGACGAAGTATCATGTCTTTATATCTAAAGCTTATCAAAAAATAAAATATTAACCCAAGTTTGTCATAAAACAAGCGA
>JAAEMD010000112.1 GCA_024225875.1 bacterium | reverse complement strand
ACATCCAGCAGCAACAGCAGTTCAACAACACCAGCAACACTAATAACAACAATTCAAGTAATTACATCAGCCAGCAGCAGCCATTCAATAACACCACCACCACCTTTAGCAACAACAGCAACAACCATAATCAATACAGCCAATACCAGCGGCAACAGCAGAACATCCAGCAGCAGCAGTTCAACAACACCAGCAACACTAATAACAACAATTCAAGTAATTACATCAGCCAGCAGCAGCCATTCAATAACACCACCCACACCATTAGCAACAACAACAACAACCAGCATCACCAGTTCAACAATCTCTTAGGCAGCCAGGGCATCAACAACTCATCAAGCAAGTATGGTGTTATACACAATTCAGGCAGGAGAGTTGCTGATATTAGATACACACCACTTTCCATAACTAACCCCTTAGCAGCCCACACAAGCAACAGTAGAAGCAACAACAACATCCGGATGTTCAGCAATAACAACCCGCAAGTCACTCTTACACGCCCTGTAATCTCCTTAAAAAACAATACCATCAACCCTTATGAAGTAAATGAAATAAGACAAAAATATGCACCGAAAAAAAATACTAAGGCAGAAGAAGTAAGCTTAAAAAATAAAAGTGTTGAATTCCTGAAAATGTCTGATGACGAGAAAAAAATATTTGCTGAAAACTATCGAAGCACTGGTGATAAGATACGTTCCCTTGATCCTTATGAATTTATGTTAGCAAAGTATATGATATATCTCTTAAGGTATCCGTTTGAAAAGATAGCAGGAAAATTAAATATGAATGTAAAAATATTAAAGAATGCATTAGGTGTTTTTAACGATTTACCTTCCAAAGCATCTGAGTTAGTGTTAGAAAACAATATTTATAAAGATACCCATGCATTATTTCGCAAACATCAATTTATATGCAGTCAAGATAATCAATATCTAAAATACTTTGATGATGATCTCAAGTTTTTAGCGTCAAAACTATTAATAAAATATGAAGATAGTTTAATGAATGTATTACAACGGGAAATGTCTAAAGCAGAAAAGGCTTTTAGGAAAGAGGAGGAGAAAGATTGTATGAAGTCTGTAGAGAATCTGTTTACTAATACAACTCCACTTGAGATAATAAGATACTTCAATAACTATCGTCAAACAGCAAAAGTAAGCTATGGTCAACCTGCTAAACTATCGGATTATCAGAAATTTGTATATTCATTCTTCTTCTGCTTTGGTAAATTTAATCAAACTGCAACTGGAGTCAGAAGAATAGGAGTATCGTCTCGAAAAAATGCGGTTCTTTTTAAGGAATTGGGTCTGAAGAAAGTTAAAAAAATAAGCGAACTGCCATTTTTTAATCAACATCCAGCTCTTCGTCATAAACTAATTAGTAACGGACATATAACTTAATATCAGATACCACAGGTTCTAACCATAAATATGTTATTTTTAATGAAAAAAAAGTCTTTTATATTGGGGAATATTTACTGGAAAATTATCAGTTTTATTAAAAAAAAACCAGTGAATGTAAAGAGAAAACGTTCCCTTTTTATACTGGTTTCAGGTAAAAAAACAAGATTTGCAAAGCTGACAAAAGCGCCTGAAATATAATTCGAGCGTGAAAACAAAATAAAAGCAGGTTGTACTTATTTTGTCCAGCTTCATCCCTCAAAATTCTGTGCTTCACTATTTTTATTATTTTTAAAACTATTAATATAATCTATTCTTTTTTTTATTGTTTTTTCGTGACCTGTTTCTCTGGGTTCGTATAAGTTATGGTTTTCAGGAATATACTGTTGATTAACTAATGAATGTTTGTAGTTATGTGGATAGATATATTTGTTGCCGAACCCCATCTCTTTTGCGCCTCTATAGTGGCTGTCTCTAAGATGATCAGGGACTGGATATACTACTCCGCTATCTATTAATTTGTAAGCATTATTAATTGCCAGATATGAGGCATTACTTTTAGGTGCTGTTGCCAGATAAGTAGTGACGTGGGAAAGGTTAATCCTGATTTCCGGCATACCAATAAATTTAACTGCCTCCAGAAGAGATGTTGCCATAATTAAAGCTGTAGGGTCAGCATTGCCTATGTCTTCAGATGCAAATATAATTAATCTTCTGGCAATAAACTCAGGGTCTTCTCCGCCTTTAAGCATTCTTGCCAGCCAGTATACGGCAGCATCCGGGTCTGAGCCGCGCATACTTTTGATAAATGCAGATATTATGTCGTAATGATCATCCTCACTGTATTTAAGTCCTTTGCTCAGTGTCAGGTTTGTAAGTAGATCTAAGCTGATATTATGCTGAGTATTTTTTTTCCTGGTCAGTATCGCCATTTCCAGAATATTTATTAATTTTCTAGCGTCACCGTGTGATTCTGCTACTAAAAAACTTTTGGCCTCTTCATCAATTTTTATTGATATGGAATCTTTTATTTTGTTTATTGCCTGATTAAGAACTGATTTTAGCTCCTTATTAGATAAGGGGAATAGCTCAAATACCTGCGCTCTTGATATTAAGGCAGGAATAACGCTGAAATAAGGATTTTCAGTTGTTGCTCCAATAAAGGTCAACAGCCCGTTTTCTACGTCAGGCAGTAAAGCATCCTGTTGTATTTTATTAAATCTGTGGATCTCGTCTATGAAAATAATCGTTCTTTTATTGTTATACTGGTCAATTTTTGCCTGTTCTATGGAGTTTTTAATGTCAGATATTTTGGCAGTTACTGCATTTAATGCAATATAATGAGAAGAAGTTTTCGCAGCTATTAGTCTGGATAATGCTGTTTTACCACACCCTGGAGGTCCCCAGAGTATGATAGATAGTAGTTTATCCTGCTCTATCATTAACCTTAATGGTTTTTCTATGTCCAGTATATGATTCTGACCAATATATTCATCTAGATTCTCTGGTGCTAATTTGTAAGCCAGTGGTTGACTCTTAGCCCTGATGCCGGATCGTGGATTTCTGCCAAAAAGAGGCATTGAGTTTTTTTCGGAGCTCATTTTCATTTAAATCCTTAATTAACGTTATTTAATTTGCTGCTCTTAAGACTGGATCAGCCTGAAATAAGTTGATTTTTTTTATTTTAAATTCTTTGCCGGGCAGGTAATTAATAAATCAGTTGCAAAAAAAGGCCAGGGTTTCTAAAACATAATTAGCAGCTTCAGAAGCAGATCTCTGATAATACTCAAAGCAAAGAATGCAAATAAAGGAGATAGATCAATT
>JAAEMD010000111.1 GCA_024225875.1 bacterium | reverse complement strand
GAGATTCCCTCATATCTCTAATTAAAAGCTCTCATGCTATCAGGGTTAAAGGATATATATACCGTCTCTTTTATAGTGAAAGTTTTTACTTTCGAACAGTTTAATACAGTAACCTTAAAGCTGATATCTTTAACTTTGACATTGTAATCAATAAACATTCCATTCATTTGAATATCTGTAATAACTCCTTTAAAAGTGTTTGGCAGATTTTCATTTGATTTGGCAATTTCTATATCCTGTGGTCTTATTGAGAGGTATTGACCTGTTTTATTCAATGAGTCAACAGGAAGTTTCTCATCAATGAGAGCACTTCCATTCCTGACTTTTAGCTTAAAAAAATTTGTGTCTCCAATGAATTTTGCAACAAAGGAGTTTACAGGGTTTGAATATATCTCCTGAGGAGTTCCATATTGCAGGCATTTGCCATTATTGAAAACAGCAACTCTGTCCGACATTGTAAGAGCTTCTGACTGATCGTGGGTCACAAAAATAGTTGTTATACCCAGAAGCTTTTGAAGTTTTTTTAGCTCAGTCCTTAATTTATAGAT
>JAAEMD010000110.1 GCA_024225875.1 bacterium | reverse complement strand
TCTTTTATATTGATGTTAATGGTTTTTTTGATACTATCGTCAACTATTTTTAATGCTGTAGTAAATAGCATATTTGTATTTATGGTGTTTTCTAATTTTGCTACTGTATTGTCTACAAACCTTGATAGCTCAATATTTGCCTGTCTTTTTGATATGCGCCCCAGTGATTTCAAAATTTTACGCTTATTTGATTTTTTACCATCCTTGATTGTCGTATAGTTTTCCACTATATAGTAAAACTTTTCTTTTTTGTTAGACTTTTTAATGAATTTAGCTATCGAGATTAGTGCTGGCATATGATACCCTTTCAATTTCAAAAACAAATAATTCGTAAAACTTTCGTAAAACTTTTTTAAAAAACCTGTCCTGAGTATATCAAAAAATAATCAGTTTTTTAAGGCTTATTCTGCCCTGCTAAATATAAAATACTTTTTTCTGACAGGCACAAAAAACTTCATTTTCATATAAAGTTTGACTAAAATCATCCATTATATATATAATAACCGTATTGATAAATGCGCCCGTAGCTCAATGGATAGAGCATCTGACTTCGGATCAGAGGGTTGGGAGTTCGAGTCTCTCCGGGCGTGCCAGACTGTACCTGGGGTACAACGCTCTTCTTTTTTAGTCTTAACCTGGCGGTTCTTCCCCAGATAAGGGGGCAGTTATCATAGCTGAATTTTGTTTATAATAATTTCTTCATACACTTCCGTTATGGTATCCAGGATTCCTTCTGCGACATATTCTATCCAATATGTAAAATCATAATCCAGCTCTCTAGCCTGTTCTATTTTGTTATAATACTTTTTCCGATCATTTGCATAGTAATTATCTAAGTAACCTCAGTTTTGGATAAGCAACGAACAAAACATGAACTATCCATGAGTAAAAGAAGAGTGCCTCAAGTAAAATATTAGTAGAAAAAAGAATATTTAAGGAGGCACTAAAAACATGATGGAC
>JAAEMD010000109.1 GCA_024225875.1 bacterium | reverse complement strand
TTTCAATAAAATTCTTAAGCGTCAATCTTATTTAGCCTCGGAAGTTATTCCACACAAGTATGCAACAGAATTAGGAGTGCCGGCAGTATTTGTAAATCAATGCGGGAAAATCAGCTTCCCCCTGATACATCCTCGATTTTACCCAATGCCTGACTGGCGGGAATCTGAATATGACTATGAGGGAAATTCAAATATTTATGATGCATCGGGCAAAAAACTGATTGATAAGGATGACGTGGCCTCTAAAGGCGAATTTTACTCTGTTAAACCTGTTGAGATTAGACAGGCGAAAGAAAGACCGATAATTACACGGGTCAATATTCCTCCCAGGTATATGAAAAAAGATTATTACTTTGTTGAACCTCCGTTTATTTTTAAATTATATCAGAAGTTGTGTTTTACGGGATTTGAAAAAAAGTATGAGGAGATGTGCAGTCGTAATTCATAATAATAATAATAAGGATTTCCCAATTGGGGTAGAAACCGGGTTTTTCCAAAAAACCCGGTTTCTTTATCTCAATCTTCAAGTTTTAGAAACCGAGTTTTTCCAATTACTGCCTACTGCCTACTGCCTACTGCCTACTGCTACTGC
>JAAEMD010000108.1 GCA_024225875.1 bacterium | reverse complement strand
TGATTTATTAGTACTTTTGCAGGGCTGGCCAATCGAATGGATGAGATATGACTCAGGGAGTGATATTATACCATCGACTTGACCAGCCTTCTTTCTTTAAAAACTGGATCATCGAGTTAAAGAAGAAGAAATGACCCTCAAAGAACTGGAACTTCTCATCTCATCCCAAGAAGATCAGAAAACTTATATCCAATGTTACCTGGTAAGAAAAATAAGTACTAAAATGTGCGCAAGATTTTTCACAGAACTGGCAATTGACAACGCATTACTCCATCTCAGGACCAGATACAGAGAAACAAAATTTAAAAAACTTATGAAAATTAAAACCTTGCTCCATGAAAATAATAATATGGAAAGATATGCCAAACTTTTTTTCCTGGCGGAAAAGGTTGCCCAGAAGAAGATGGGTAGCCACCTGTTTCAAAGCCACTCAAAAGATTACCACAAAAATGATTTTGCAAAGGGCAAAGAGTTCTTCAAAGATTACCGGGAACTTGATGACGGGAAAAAAATCACCTATGAAAAATTTTCATGGATAACCATGGGAATACGACCAAGAAAAAAGGACCCCAGTGCCTATATAGGCAATAAATTTTAAAATAGTCCCATATTGATACAAATATGAACTAAATTTTAAACAGATGAAAGGATTCATAATACAGTATACCTACTAACTATCAGCAAAAAATCCGTGATATTAAAGCAGATTCATTTAGAAACCTACTTCAACAAATTAACCTAAGTTTTAGAAAGTTATAAAACAAAAAGAGAAACTTTTATAGCTTCTTCCAAACACTCAAGCGGCATTGGTTGGCGTAGAAAAGCTTTTAAATCAGACACATTCAGACCAAAAGCAACAACTAAAAATATTCATTCTGTGGACAGGGTAATCGCATGTAACTTTTTATGTATTATTCGATTTTCAGTTACTTCGTCTCAACCCAGCCGCGGAAAGGCAGGGGGATTGCGCTAAATCTCAAGCAGTCGTCCTGACTGCTTGAGAAGCGGAAATGACCGAATCCTT
>JAAEMD010000107.1 GCA_024225875.1 bacterium | reverse complement strand
CCTGCAGACAGGCTGAAAGTTTTATTCTTCTGATCCTTCATCCCACCCACATGATCCATATGGATATGACTTAAATAGATAAAATCCAGTTCATCAACCTTTTTGCCTGCTTTACTCATATTATTTATCAGTGCCGATGGGTGTTTTTTCCCTTCATTTGCCCCTACATCTAATAGAATATCGGTTTCATCCGCTTTAATATAATAAGAAACACCGGCCTCTGTACAAAAAGTATCATTAACGGCATAAAAATCTATTAAAGGCAGTACTGTCAACTCTTTCACACAACCTGGCTGAGTTACCCTCGTTACTCTGACATCATCAATCTCCCGCTTCACAATATTTTTATTTACAAAAAGCTTTACAATTGATTTTATTAAAAGAAGAACAGCAATAAAAACTACCGTTGCAACGATTTTGATAATCAACATTTTTACCCCTTCAGGTTTTAGAGTTTAACGAATTCTGAAATTTCAACGCTCTTCGCCCCACTCCTTATCCTTGCCGCAATATGATACGGGTCATGTTCAAAAAACAATACCCAGTTTAGCGATATTGCCTTTTGTATTATCTCAGCTTTTTCTTCTATTATTTTAACGGG
>JAAEMD010000106.1 GCA_024225875.1 bacterium | reverse complement strand
TGTTCTATAATTTCAAAACATTGCAGTTAATAAAAAAAATAAGCACTAACGGTGAAGCCCTGACAGTGTTTAGGAATACGCTCTTTGCCACTGATGACAGGAACATTTATAAATATCATATTATCAACCAGGATAAAGAAAAATATGACGAGTTCCTGGAAAAAATTGATCCCAGTGAAATCATTCTGACAGTTGATAAATATTATGAGCTTATAAAACGGTTAAAAGAGTACCCGGAAGTTATAAAAAACTCCGGCATATCTGAAAAATTTTCGGAATTAAACCAGGTAAAAATCAGCTATTCTTATAAATATGGAAAAATCGGTGAAAGATTTGTTCCTGAAAATGATGACTCTCCCAGGGAGAACGGGTATAATGAAGAGGTTTACGGTTACAAAGTTCTTTATGAAGTGCGGAATAATTCCGAAAACTACTATTATATTACCATTGAATCCGCCTGGAAAGGCGAGTATGGAAAAAACTCTCCGTATGAAGACAGCCAGGCATCTTCTGTTAGCCAGTCTTTTTTTGTTGCCTCAAATGGCAAAAGCTTCAGATCCCAGTTTGAAGTAGGGGAGAAAGAACCGGCAACCCTGGTTATGTATCCTGTGAAAATGCAAAAAGTAACCTGGGACTATTATAACGGATTTTTAAAGTGTCTCAGTAAAAATAATGATGATACATCTTTTATTGACACATACCTTGAAGATGACCTTGTTAAAAACTGGCATGACAAACTGCAGGAAAGGAAAGAGGAAATTACAAGGGAAAAGGAAGAGGAATTCTGGCTTTTTAAGATATTCAAATGACAGCCTGACCTCAAAAATACCGAAAAACTTTTGATCGGGTACTT
>JAAEMD010000105.1 GCA_024225875.1 bacterium | reverse complement strand
TGAACCCAGTTGATTATTATATGTATATTTTAAAACAGATCCCATTCTGCAAATCTTTTGAAGATTACAATAGATTACTGCCCTGGAATTTTAAAGAAAGTTAATTGTTTTTTTCAAGAATGCGGTTGGGGGATCGCTTACTTTTGTTTATATGCTAAACCGTTATTAAAAAGATTCGGTTGAACATTAATCCTGGAAATAGCACCACGCTTTATAAGCCCTGACTTATGTTTAATGTGCTTAATGTTGCTTTTGGACTGTATTAAAGAATGTCCGGTATCTGCACATATATTACCAGTTGAGTTGAACTTGTTTTTATTGAGGTTCGATTTGAATCCTGACTGACGATATATATTTCGATTATTTGATGCATTTTTATTTTTATATTGATGAATATCAAGTTGTTGTATAAGTTCCTGCTTAAGCTTTTCTAATTTATGTATAGCTTGTTTAATTACTTTATATTCCCCTATTGTAAGCATATAGATATGATCATCCAGCTCCTGAATATTATTCGATACATTTATTCTATTATATAAGTTCTGGAGTATCAGGTTTATTTTTTTGCTGACCTGCTCCACAATACGTTTTCTACCTGCAAAATCCTTAACAAAACTTTGTATATCAAGAGTTTCAAACTCTCCTGCAAAAGCAGCTTTTTTTGTTTCTACGCTGACATCATCATTCCCAATAGTTAGAAATGCCTGCCCCATACATTTTTGTTCATTAAAAATCTTCTGAATACAAGCCCGCCCTTTAGCACGTCCCTTGGCACCATTAGCTGCTAACTTGATTAAAAGTTTCATATTTTCATATTTATTATGTTCTTTAGAATTTCTTTCGAAAACAATCCTTCGAGCGTTAAATAAAATATTCTTAGACTTGATATCCGGGCTATCTTTATCTGAAAGAACATTTTGAGACGATGTATGGAATACATTATCAATTTCTCTGGAGGTGTCCAGTCCTCCAAGGATATCACGGGCACTACTCAAATTTTCAACAATACCATTCAAGGCACATTTATCAATCAGATTATCTTTCTGATTCACAAACATCTTGTTTAAACCATAGCCCAGTGGTTTACTCAAAGCTTTATTAAATTTTAGTGGAGTACCTGGCACCTCTATAAAATTATCCAGCTCATCATTTACTCTTCCAGTTGTTTTAAAAATATGTCTGAGCAATTGATCCTGTACTATTTTATTGCGCCAGTACATTTTCAAACCGTTTTCCAGCATCATCTTCTCATCGTTACTTAAAATAGTCTGTTCCATACTATTTACTTTTTTAGAGACATTCTCTCTGGTAAGCGCCTTCATTTTTTCAACTATACCATTTAAGGCTATAACAGCTCCGTTAACAACCTCTGCTTTAGATATTTCGTATGATAAATTCCTGCTGTTTTGAATATTCACTTTACTTAAAACCATTAACTGACCAGCTATTATTGAGACCTTTAAGGAAGAGCACATGCTGGTATTTAAATTATTTATTTTGCTCATAAAAGACTTATCTGGTTCAAAAAAGCCAAAAAAACCATTTTCTGTATTCAGCAAAAACTCCCCATCTAATGAGCATGCTTCAATAACTTCAGCTATTCCATCTAACCGACCCTTAAGGGCCAGTTTTGCAGAAGCGAGTATAGTATTAATATTGCCCTTACTAGAATTAAATACTGCATTTTGTGCCTGCATCAGACTTCTTTTGCACTCTGAAGACCTGCTGATATTTTTAAAAGGCTTTTGATATTCATCAGTAAAATATTTAACATATTTCTGGTTGATCTCACTTATATCAATATCTTGATATAGCAGATGAGTTTTTCTATTAAATTCTTTTTTTATGTATAACACTGATTTATCTTTAAATTCTGCACTTAATTTTTCGCTTTTACTGGCTTCAGCTATTAAAACACTCCTTATATGATCGATATCTTTATTGAAAATATCGCAAACAATACTGTTATCTAAATTTCTGATCTTAAGAGGCTGGCTGATGTCAGCATTAAAGAAAGGTTTAAATATATCAACTGATATGATTCTGGCACGATATACTTCCTCAAGAGCCTCACATCTTACCTTACATAATTTTTGTCGTATTGAGTCCTCACTTTCTTCTAATTCAGCAATCACTTTTGATTTCAGGCTTTTTAATGAAGTTACTGCCTTATCAATTACAAACTGTCTGCTTTTATATAAAATATCATTACCATAATAAAAATTCTCACTTTTTAATTTATTATTAATAAGATCATTAAATTCCTGTGTAATATGTATTTTTACAGCTTCATAGTTATAGTTATTTTTATCCAGCAGGTCTTCAATATATTGTTTAATATTAAACGAGCTTGTTTTGAACGGATTATTTTCCTTACTGTTCTGAACCTTTACTGCTTCATCATAGTTGAAATTAATGAACCCACCGCAGGTATTTTTTATTTTTTCTACAGCTTCTTTCCTGGCTGTTACAGCTTTAGAAAGTAATTTAGTCGCTACATATTTTACACTCTCGTCTTTTAAGACAATATTCTTTGCCTTTTCTATTACCTTTGGATCTAAAACAATATTATTTTCATCAGACTTAACTGCATTATAACTGATCCGGGCAAACTCCTTATCAAGTAATTCTTCTTCAGATTGATTAATACTGGTTTCACCTGCAAACACAGCTGCAACCTCAAAAAATTCTTCAGCCCGGCCAGTGTACTTTTTATTACAATCAATTTTTGTACCATCAGCATAACAAAGAGGTTGACGGTAATCCTGACCCTGCAAAGAAAAAAGAGAGCCAAACAAGTCATGATTTTTGATAATCTCTCTAATTCTACCTGCAGCAATTTCAACATCTTTTAATTGACTCTTATATTTCATTTTTTTACTTTTAAGATTATCCGGCCTTTCTTTTTCTTCAATTTTATCATTAACACGTTTTTGAATTGTTCTAATAGTCTGAAGTGCATTATCTATAACTACCTGTCTTCCATGTTTAGTATATATATTGTGGTCAGAATTTTTAAAATCTATAAGTGCAGTAACTGCCTTACCAATATTCTCAAGAGTTGTTTTCATTTGTTCTATTTTGTTTTCCTTTG
>JAAEMD010000104.1 GCA_024225875.1 bacterium | reverse complement strand
GGCATATAAATCGCTGGATATACCTGCTATCTGATTTTCTTTTATAAAAACCATACTTTTTAACATTCTTATCAGTCATACATTCCGGACATCTCATATTTTAGATGGCAGCAATACTGACTATTAATGTCAATTTAATACTGATATTAATATAATATGACGTTTGTGTACCGGGTATTTATCAACACTATTGTGGGCCAGTTTAAACACTTTATACTTTATGATATACTACCTCAATGATACACAATCTCATGAAAATTTAAGTTGATTTTAATGAGAAAAAATTAATTTCAGGAGAGTAAAATGTTAAAGAAAAAAAATTTTAAATACTGGTGTATATCCAGCATATTATTGATAGCGTTACTATTGAGCGCCTGCAGCTCTGCACATAAATCTGTATATCAGGAAGAAACTGCCAGGTTAACTTCAGATGCTGCTTCCAGCTTTGAAACATCGATCTATAAAAGCAAGTTTTTAGCAAGCGTTGCTACAGCATCTACAGATACCTGGAAAACTATTACATTTGATACTTCCTTTGATTCAGTGCCTGTAATAATTCCTGCTCCAGACAGCTTCAGATATAACAACAAACATCGTGGAAAGTATCATTTCCGAATCAAAGATGTTACCAAAAAAGGTTTTTCATATAAAGCAGAACTCTGGGCATATGAACAAAACACAGCACCCTTCTCTGTCCTAATGACTTATATTGCTGTTCCTGCCGGGAAGTACAGTCTCAGCACTGGTGAAGTTTTAGAGGTTATGTCAAAAGAAGTTGTTAATTATACTGAATTTAAAACATCAGAAACCGATCTAAATGACCAGGTTTATACTCAAGTACAAACATTTCATGGAAAAGACCCCTGCGTAACTAGAATAAAAAAATATAAGGCTGGTAGAGTAAACGTATGGATACAGGAAGAAGAAAAAAAAGGAAACTTATACTCACATCCAGCTAAAGAGACAGTAGGCTTGATTCGTGTTAAAGCGATTCCTGACAGTAACCTGCAGACAATAGTAGACGCAAATAATAATCCTGTAATAGTTAAGGATTTTGTTTCAGCCATGGTAATAACTGGAAACATCTTAAGCGTCACAATTCATGGTATTCAAACTATGAATGGCAAAGACACGGCCTTTTCTATTTTAGATTCAGAATCAGTTCATGTGCAGGAAGAAATGTCCAGAGATTCGGAAACTGCACATACTTTTGAAAGAATTGCTTTAACCACTTTCCGTACTGGCTATACACCAGCACTCAGTTCCGGGTTACCTTTGTCATATCGAGATGATGTATTTCAGGAAAAAATTGTATTTCAAAAAGCAATAAAAAATATCCTTAACAGACAAATGATACCTTTAGAAGATACAGAAAGATCTATACCCGCTCCAGCTAATAATGTATATATCTCTGATAGATCCGGCATTCAAGAAATAATTGATATTATTACTAAAAATGGCATCACAATTTCTAACTACGAACTATTAGAAATGAAAAGTATCAAGAATGAAGAACTCTTTGCCATGAATTTACAAGGATTAGAAGATGATGATCAGGACGCAATAAACAGGGCGGTTGGTTTTAAAAACATGGAAGGAGGATTGAGACTTGGATTTCAATCAGACAGTAGTGAAAAAAAGAGTCTTAAAGCTAACTCGTTGCAAAGCAGGATAGCATTTCTTGAGGTTATGATCAGAATCAGCAGAGCACTGGCTGATTATTCTATTAATAACGAACGTTATACTTTTGACCACTTCTCTATCATTGATATAAACGGAAATCCTTTATCTTTGAGAAGACCAGCTCTTGATCTAAGCGGCAAACCTTTATCTTTTGGAAGAACAACAAATTATACACTATCTCTCCAGAATCAACCTTTCAGCCTGAATAAACCCTTCACCCAGTCATACATTGATTATTATAATATTAATATCTCGAATAACGCACTGAATTTACTAAAAATGTCTATTCATAATATTCAAGATTATAAAAAGATCAACTAATTAATCAATAAATACATTATAAAAACATACTAAATCTTCAAAATTTTATTCAAAAATATAAATACGTTACCAGGGAGGATGAGCAAAAAACAATAATCAATGATTATTGTTTTTTTTATGTTAAAATATGAAATATTATCTTTTTGTCAAAAATCAAAACAAAAAAACTGACAAATATCAAAACTTAAGTAATTAAAGGAGCATACTATGTCAAAGAAAATTTTAATTAAAT
>JAAEMD010000103.1 GCA_024225875.1 bacterium | reverse complement strand
GAAAATATATATTTGAGTGACTTTTTTCATTGTTTCAAATCGTTTAAAATAATAAGGGAGATATAGATGGTCAGAAAAAAAGAAAAAAAACTGTATAAAATAGGGTATCTTACTAAATTACTTGGAGTTACACCAAGAACGATCAGGTATTATGATCAATTAGGTTTATTACCTCACATGAAACGAAGTGAGGGCAAAGTACGTCTTTTTGATGAAAAAGATGTAGAGATCATAAAAAAAATAAGACGTATGCAAAAGATAGAGTATTTACCTTTAGATGTTATTAAAGAACGGTTGTTTGGCAAAAAGAAAAAAGCAATTGAATCTGATATTGTGGTTGTCACTGATAGTGAGGCGTCAGTTTCAGAGGAACTTAAGGATAAATATGGGATTGTATTAATACCTTATAACAAGGTCAGTGAGGATCAACAGTTAAGCGATGTAAAATCGGGGTCAGTAGATAAAATCCGCTTAATTGAAGCACCTTCAGAAAAAGAGATAGTAAATATTTATAAAAAACTACACACAAAAGGATATAAAAAAATTTACTCCATTCATAGTGCAAATGGAGTTGTAAATTTCTGGGATAATGTTGTAAAAGCTGCGGCAATGGTTTCTTCTATAGTAGAGGTAAAGCCAGTGGATTCCAGGTCGCCTGGTGCCGGACTAGGTGTTTTAGTCAGGCAGGTGGCAGAAGCGGTTAGCAATAACTCATCCATTGAAGAAGTTGATTTGCTGCTGATCAAGCAGATACCTATGATCTATAACTTAATA
Source organism: bacterium (assembly GCA_024225875.1). Lineage (GTDB taxonomy): Bacteria > Margulisbacteria > Marinamargulisbacteria > JAAEMD01 > JAAEMD01 > JAAEMD01. The sequence goes on along the minus strand of JAAEMD010000103.1, from coordinate 6,452 downwards.
TATATAAAATCATTAAAAGATTTTTTGCGCAGAGATAACTGCAATGATGTAACAGAGACCAGTTTTCAGGGCAGACTGATTTCAAAATTAGTCGATTTTAGCCCTGTTATGGTAATGAGAGACGGTAGTGGTGAGATAGATATTATGGAATTTTGTAGAAAGGATCAGGATATTACGGATCGGTTCATCAATTGTGTAAAGGAAGAAATAGATGTCAGGGGCGGATATATAAAAAGTATTATGGTTGTATATACCTACCTGTATGGAGAAGCAAGAGACATAGTAAATAGATTAAAAAAAATATATCCAAATACAAATATTTACATGGAAGAAGGAAGTTCTGCTTTATTGAGCAGGTGTTGTTCAGAGATGATCTATTTAGCAGTTGCCTGAAGTTGAAAAATATTAAAAAGGGTTAAAGAATTATGCTGACAAATAAAATTATAAATATACTGAAAAATAATGCCAGGATATCAGTCAAAGATCTTGCGTATATGGTTAACAGTTCAGAAGCCGAAGTAGATAATATTATAAAAAAGCTTGAAAAAGAGAAACAGATTTTACAATATGTTACTATTATTAATGATGAAAAGATCAGTGAAAAAGCAAAAATCAGAGCAGTGATTCAGTTGTGTGTCAGGCCGGAAAAAAAAGATGGCTTTGATGCGATAGCACAAAAAATTTGTAAATATGCTAATGTAGTGGATCATTATCTAATTTCAGGGCAGTTTGATTTTTTGATCATCGTAGAAGGGGAAAGTCTGCAGGAGATATCGTCTTTTGTTTCCGAAAAACTGGCTTGTCTGGAAAATGTCAGAAATACAGCAACTCACTTTATGTTAAAAAAGTACAAGGAAAAAGGGGTTATACTTGAAAATGATGCACATGAAACCAGGTTGGCTGTTTTATTATGAGGAATGATTTTTCGTCTGTAGTAGATCGTATCCCGCCTTCCGGCATAAGGAAGTTTTTTGATCTAGTGGTAAATACAAAGGGCGTGATTTCTCTTGGTGTCGGCGAGTCGGATTTTGCTACGCCATGGGGTATTTGCGAGGAAGCCATTGAAAGCCTGGAGAAAGGATATACTACTTATACCTCGAACAGGGGGCATAAGGAATGCTGTAAAAGTATTACGGACTATTTAAAAGACAGGTTCGGTTGTGACTATAAACCGAACAATGAGATTGTAGTTACAGTAGGTGTATCAGAGGGAGTAGATATTGTCTTAAGAGCCTTACTGAACCCGGGAGATGAGATTCTTTTACCAGAACCAACATATGTATGTTATGCGCCTTTAATTAATTTAGCAGGTGGTAAAGTTGTTCCGATTGATACAACCGATTCAGGTTTTATGCTGGATGTTGATAAACTGGAGCAGCATATTACAAAAAAAACTAAAGCTCTTATTTTATGCTCACCAAATAATCCGACAGGTATGGTTATCCCAAAAGAACAGCTGGAGAAAGTAGCTGCTTTAGCTGAAAAATATGATTTTTGGGTTATTTCTGATGAGGTGTATGCGGAAATCGTTTATGATGAAGACTATGTATCTTTTTCTACAATTAAGGGTATGAAAGAACGCACTGTATTGCTAAGTGGTTTTTCCAAAGCTTTTGCGATGACAGGCTGGCGCTTAGGTTATGTTTGTGGACCGGAAAGTATTATTTCCAGAGCTTTGAAAATTCATCAGTATAATATTATGTGTGCACCGATTACATCTCAATTTGCAGCAATAAGTGCCTTAAGACACTCCGAGAAATATGTCAAAAAAATGAGAGAATCATACTGTTATAGAAGAAATTTTTTTGTTAAAAAATTAAATGATACAGGTCTTGATACAATGATGCCTGATGGTGCTTTTTATTGTTTTCCTTCTATCAGTAATACTGGATATTCTTCGGAAGAATTTGCATTTAAACTGCTTGAAGAACAAAAGGTCGCTGTTGTTCCAGGGCCGGTTTTTGGTTCAGGTGGGGAAGGTTATATAAGATGCTGCTATGCTACAAATTTAGAGCTGTTAAAGGAAGCTTTGCTTCGTATTGAAACGTTCTTAAAAAAACAAGCCTGAAAAGGAGTTTATATATGTCAAAGGTAGCGATTATTATGGGGTCTAAATCTGATTTAGACATAATGAAAAAAGCAGAAGATGTTTTTACTGCATATGAAATAGAGTTTAAAACATTTATTGCTTCTGCTCACAGGAATCCTGTAAAGGTGCGTGAAATAGCTGAAGATATTGAAAATAGTTATGATATTGTTATTGCTGGTGCAGGGATGGCAGCTCATTTGCCAGGAGTAATGGCTTCTTTAGTTCACAAGCCGGTAATTGGAGTTCCGGTTGATGCATCTCCACTGAAAGGTATGGATGCTTTACTTTCTATTGTGCAGATGCCGCCTGGAATACCTGTTGCCACTGTAGCTGTAAATGGTTCAAAGAATGCAGCTATACTAGCTATGCAGATACTGGCACTGAAAGATAGTCAGATCTCAAAACAGTATAAAAAATTAAGGGCAGAAATTTCTCAGTAGGTAATGCTTTTCATTCATTTTTCAGTTTATACTTTATTTTTAGATTAAAAAACCTGGATTTTAGAGTAAATAAATTAAATATAAAGCCTTTTATCAGGAGATGTTTGTGAATTTTATAGATATAACAATACTTTGTATCCTGCTTTATAACGGTTTTCAGGGATTCAGAAGAGGTTTATTAAAACTGCTTGTGGATCTTCTGGCTTTTAGTGGAGGTTTTTATACAGGTATGCGGTATTACAAGCAATTATCAAATATACTTAAAGTTAATATTAACGTTTCATCTCAATATGCTTCTTTATTGAGCTTTATAATTATCTGGGCGATATGTTTTGCTCTGGTGAGCTTAACAGGGATACTTCTGGATAAAATTATCAAAGTGGCTTTTTTAGGCGCTTTTAATCGTTTAGGGGGTCTGATATTTGGGATGGCTAAAGGGTGTATAATTTTAATTCCTGTCATGCTGCCAGTGCTTTTTTTTAAGCCGGAACTTATTAATGAATCCAGTATAGCAAGACCTTTTACCCCGGTCTTTGACCATATAAAGGAAAAGTACTCTTTAAAAAATATTATGAAATCAGACAGTATAAAGCGTGCTTTAGAAGACGGTTTGTCTGATAAAGGTATTAAGGGTATGGATAAAATGGGTTTTAGCAAATCAGACCTTAATTCAGAAGGAATGTACAAAAAAATAAAAAAACTGATAAATGAAAATAATATAAAATTTGAAACACTGGAGAAATGAATGGAGTCTTAGTGCTTTAAGTAGTAAAATTAGAGCCTTTATTGAAGTTTAATGTAAAAACAGGAGGTTAAATAATATGTGGAAAGGATTAGTTGAACATTACAGGAAACACCTTCCTGTTAATGACAGTACCCCGATTATTTCTTTATGTGAGGGTAACACCCCTTTAATAAAATTGAATAAATTACCTCAGGAACTGGGTTTATCAATAGAATGGTATGTTAAATATGAAGGGTTAAATCCTACGGGTTCTTTTAAAGACCGCGGAATGACAATGGCAATTACCAAAGCGAAAGAAGCTGGTGATAAAATAGTGATGTGTGCTTCAACTGGAAATACCTCTGCTTCAGCAGCAGCGTATGCAGCTAGAGCCGGTATGAAATGCTGTGTAGTAATTCCGGAAGGCAGGATAGCTATGGGAAAACTATCACAGGCAATGATACATGGTGCTGTTGTTTTGCAGATAGAAGGTAACTTTGATAATGCCCTTGATATTGTCAGGGAAATAACAGATGAAAACCAGATATCTCTGGTCAATTCGCTAAACCCTTATCGTATTGAGGGTCAGAAGACAGGCGCTTTTGAAATCGTTGATGATTTAGGAGCAGCTCCTGACTTTCATTTTATACCTGTAGGTAATGCTGGAAATATAACAGCTTACTGGAAAGGGTATAAGGAATATAAGGATAAAGGAAAGATAACAAAGCTGCCAAAGATGATGGGTTATCAGGCAGCCGGTTCTGCACCAATAGTACTTGGTAAGCCTGTATCTAACCCTGATACAATAGCCACAGCAATAAGGATAGGTAATCCTGCCAGCTGGAAACCTGCTGAGGCAGCAAGAGATGAGTCTGGTGGAGTTATAGATATGGTTACAGATGATGAAATAACGGACGCTCAAAAATTAATGGCAGCTAAAGAGGGTGTTTTTTGTGAGCCTGCGTCAGCTGCTTCAATTGCAGGGGTAATAAAGTATAGTAAGAAAAATGTATTTAAGGATGGTCAGAAAGTAGTATCTATTTTAACAGGGCATGGTTTAAAGGATGCTGATAGAGCAATTGAAATATCTGCTGAACCAAAGTCTATTGCTGGAAGAAAAAAAGACATTTTAAAAATATTAGAACAGTATTTGTAAAAGAAGAAAGAGAGTATAAAATTGTCAAAATATATTATTTGCCTGGGAGACGGGATGGCAGATGTTCCTTTGGAAGAGTTGCAGGGAAAAACCCCATTAGAAGCAGCAGATACCCCAAACATGGATTTTATCGCAAAAAATGGTCAGGCCGGCTTAATCAAAACAGTTCCTGATGGTTTTTTGCCAGGATCAGATGTCGCAAACATGGGGATTTTAGGCTATGATCCAGGGATATATTATACTGGAAGAGGACCGATAGAGGCTGTTAGTTTAAACGTAGATATACCGAAACACAAAATAGCCTTTAGATGTAATCTGGTACATATTGATAATAACAGGATGAATGATTTTTCTGCTGGACATATATCAAGTGAAGAATCCAGTATCTTAATACAAGAACTTAATGACTATTTTGAGGGCAGGGGTATTAATTTTTATTCAGGAGTAAGCTATAGACATATTGCGTTGCTGGATGAAGAATACCTGGATTTAGAATGTGTTCCTCCACATGATATTACTGGAAAAGATATTGAGTCTTTTTTGCCAAAAGGAAGCAGGCAGAGAGAAATACAGAGTTTGATGCTTGAGTGCAGCAAAGTACTGGAAAATTCTAAAATAAACAGCAGGCGTATCCAGAGTGGGAAAGTTCCTGCAAATAATGTCTGGTTATGGGGACAGGGTAAAAGGCCGTCATTTAAAAAGTTCAGAGATTTGTTTAGTATTGAAGGCGGGATTGTTACAGCGGTTGATCTTTTAAAGGGTCTTGCTAAACTTTCGGGCCTGGAAGCGCCTGATATAAAAGAAGCTACAGGATTTATAGATACTAACTATGAGAATAAAATCAAAGCAGCATTTGATATTCTGGATAGAAAGGATTTTGTTTATATTCATGTTGAAGCTCCTGATGAGGCAGGACATATGGGCAGGGTTGATTATAAAATAAAAGCTATAGAAGATTTCGATAAGAAAGTAGTGGGTCCTGTTTTAGAGTATCAAAAGAACGGTAAAGATGTAAAAGTTATGGTTCTGCCTGATCATCCAACGCCCTGTACGACAAGGACTCATACCAGTGAACCTGTTCCTTTTGCGATTTATTATCAGGGAATAGAAAGAGATAAAGTTATGAGTTATACCGAAAGAGCTGTGACCGATGGACATGCTGATGTTGAATATTCCTGGGAATTACTTCCGTATTTTCTGGGGTGTTAATATCTACTTTTCTCAAAATTATCGTTTAGTAAACATTTTAAGATTAAAAACCATATGGTAATTCTAAAAAGATATATAAGTCTGTTTTTTTTACTTGTTTTTATTGTTGCCTCTATATCTGCTGCTGTTATATATCAACAAAAAATACCGCATAAATATATAAAAGATATTGTTCAGATGGAAATGGAAAAGGCGTTTAATCAAAAAGTTACTATTGAACATCTATCAGGAAATCTTGTAAATAAAATTAAACTGCATAACATCAGGTTTTATAATAATGAAGTATTTGAATCGGGCATAGTTCTGGAAATAGAAGAGCTGAATGCCAGTTATAGTCTTATTCAGGCGATGAGACAAAGGAAAGATATTATTGCTGGAACATATGTTGCGACAGCCTCAAATGTAAAGTTAAATATCATTAGAAACAAAGATGATAAATGGAATGCTTTATACCTTATACCGCCTCCTCCGACAGTTTTTCCACCTCCGCCTGTTACGTTTAAAGGTAAATTATTTGTAAATAATTTTGATATTCATTTTATTGATAAAAAAGGCTGGAAAGAAGGCCACCCTGTATTTGAAAAAAACTGGGAAGAAATGCTCACGTCCGGCTCAATGCAAACAGATCAACGAGACTGGTTTCTTAATGCAACAAATTCGCTCTACAATTGGAGTGAAGATGCAAATCTTGCTTTTGCAGCCAAGAACACGGGCTTTTTTGCAATGAGCCTTATGTATGCAGCGACAAGCCTTGGACTGGAAACACATCCCATGGACGGATTTGATCATGAGGCCGTTAAAAAAGAGTTTAAGATCCCTGACAATTATTGGATT
>JAAEMD010000102.1 GCA_024225875.1 bacterium | reverse complement strand
ATCACTAATAAAACGATCGTTATTACTTGGAATCAAAGTGCCTATATTTCGACTCTGATGTGAAAGCAGTAAATTTAAAAACCTTGATTGCACTTTTTAAGGAAATTAAGCCTGTAAGTATTTAATAAAAGATAACATTTCTTTCCCTATTGCCCCTTACGGAAGGAATCTTCTTCGTATACCAGTTTAAGTTGCATGAGACGGCCTAAATTGAAAAAATTTGAAGTTTAGATACATTCAGGTTCTTCCAATTTAAATTAGGCCTAAGCTCTATTAATATGGAGCCTTTTCATACGTTCCAAGGTAATAAATTAAAATGGAACCATCTTCTCGTTCTTCCCAGCATACAACATATGTAGGTTTTCCTTTGCTCAAATGGTCAAATGGCAATGATACTTGCCTTTTACCCCTTTCAGTTTGCCATAATTAGGCCAGCCTGGCTGGTATACCCCTCTAATGGTAAGGTCTTCAAACAATACCTCAAATGAGTCCCTTGCTGTTTCTGACGGAAGCTTTCTCAAAGCTTTTTGAACTTTCTTACTGAGATCTGTTTGGAACATTCCGTTTTTTCACCTCCTTAAAAATCAATGGATTAGTTTAGTATCGCATACCAAAAAAAGGTATGCATATATAACATATGCCTTTTATTGGTATATGCTAAGCGAGTTATACCATTTATTGATATAATCTATTCTCAAAGACTTTATTTGATAAACTGATGACGACCCACTCACGAAAATTGTCTAAGTGACGACTATACGAGCCTTTTCTTATTTGATGGCTATTTGATTTCTGATCAAAAAAAATTCCCTCTTCAGGGGCAGGAAAAATGAAGTCTGAAGAGGCTTGTCAAATAAGGCTCTATTGTGTGTAGATGAAAAAAGCCAGTTAAAGTCAAATGTAGAATGCCTATTAACGCTGGCTCACAAAAAAACCCCCTTGTTTGTTAACCATATTGGCTGACAAACAAGGGGGCTTTTTTTGTTTCTAAAAGGGGTCCTGTGGAAGAACCCCCAAAAATGCTCAGTTGAGAAAATTTTCCTTCCAAAAGTCTTGGCTTAGCCAGTTCGGATTTGTTCAGCGTAAAATAGAGCTCTTGCTCATTGGTGCTAAATTTTGGCTGAGCGTAAAGGTCTGCTACCTCGGTTTCGGATAATAAGTGAATTCGTTTAATGATGGGATTCCCTTCAAATGAATAACGCTGTGCATCGCCCTTTGCCATATTGGAATACAGACTGTATTTGCACAAAATATTTGTCTCAAAAAACCAACAGGTAAATGTTCAGCTCTGTACTCCATAGCCGTCAGGTTAAGAAGTATACTAATTGATATCAAAAGGTTAGTAATAAGGAGGGTAACAGTTTTTCGCAACTCTAATAAAAATACATAAACTGACTCATTATCGACTTTTAGATCTCTCATCATACTAAATAATTTCTTTGAAAAAAATAAATGATACTGTACCTTATCTTTTTTATTAACCTAATGAATAAAGAGGTACGCAGAAAATGAATGGTATCATAACAGTTTCAGAAAATGATCTAAGAGAAGCCGCTAATGATTTAATTGAATTATTAATGATATGCTTAAGTATTTGAATATTTGCTATATACTTCTTAGCCTGACGGCTATGCTCTGTACTCTTCCAATTTCTTCACTTTCTTTTCAGGTTTAGCCAATTTTTTTCCTTTCAGGCTTGAAGGCTGCAAGCATGAATGGTATACTATGAATTAATGCTTTCATAGTACACACTTAGAAGCGGTAGAGAGTATT
>JAAEMD010000101.1 GCA_024225875.1 bacterium | reverse complement strand
TGCTAATTTTCAAGGCTTTATTATGAAACTCAATGGCCTTGTCATAGTCGCCCATATCATCAAGTATGGACCCCAAAGCATTTAAATATTTACCGTTTTGAGGTTCCAGTTGAATTGCTTTTTCATAATATTCCCTGGCTTTAGCGTATTCAATTTGAAGCTCCTCAAGCGAACCAAGTTGATAAGCGTAGGAGGCAGACGTTACTGATTCTAATTTTCCTTTAAATGGCTTAAGTAATGATTTCTTCGCTCCATCTAAATCTCCAGCAAGTAATTTTTCTTTAGCTTGAGCATCAAGGTTATCTCCTGATTTTAACTCATTATATTTTGCGATCGATTTCTGAATTATTTTATCACGTTTTTCTATATCGATTTTTTGTTTAGCTAACTTTTCATATAGTTCTTTTACTAAACGATTGGATACTTCGTCATCTGACGGGGAATATATATTGAATTGAAAATTGTCTCCACCCCCAGTATTAAATTGCGCCCCATTTTTTGCTTTCCTTTTGTTAATAAAAAGTCCAAGCAAAAATAATGGCAAGCCAACTCCTAAGCCACTAAAGAACCATTTATAATTTTCTTCGAACCATTTAATTATAGGATTAATATCATCCATTTTTAGCACCATTAAAATGCCTGGTAATGTATGGGTTTTATGTAAGTATTCTGAATACTAAATAATACCATACTTTTTAAGCAGATTACAACTATAGTGGTTACAATAGGATTTGGCATCCATCCATTCCAGTGAAAATAATATTAGTTACTCAGTAACGCATAT
>JAAEMD010000100.1 GCA_024225875.1 bacterium | reverse complement strand
CTTAATTGTCACAACTCAGTATCTAAAAAATACGCAGAGGAATACTCAGACCTTATTCATGAGATTGATAGCAGCGTAGATGTTGTTTTTAAAATAGCGCCTTTTAAAAATTTTAGGACAAAGCAAACTACAGCTAAAGCACTTGAACTACCTGTATGCTCTGTCAGTCAACGAATGGCACCTGCTATTTATGCAAAGTCAGCGCTATTCGGTATGGTGAAGAGAGGTAAGCGGCGGTATCTTGATAATGAATTTATTCCATGCTGGAAGGGCTATAAGATTAGAGTTAGAGGCTATCAGTTTACTCAATATGATTTAGATGTCTTATTGGAAGTATTTTACAGAGCTATTAATCCTGAGAATTATCGTTCTGGAAATTATTCTTTTGACTATGCTTCATATAATTTTTTGAAGGCCATCGGTCGCTCTCACTGCGGAGCTAATCATAAGATTCTTGATAACTCATTTACGCTACTTAACAGCAGTGAGGTTGAAATCGAATATGATAAACATATTGTATATGCTGGAAAAATGATAGATACATATCGACAGCCCATAAGGCGAAAAAAAGGGACTATAGGGATTAATCCTGATATAATCAACGTATTTGAGGAGAATTACATTAGAGTTGATTTGGCTTTTAGACAAAAGCTAAAAACAGACTTAGCTAAATGGAAATATAATTATGTTTCCAGCCAACGTGGCACTGTCCAAAATCCACATTGGATAAATTTAGAAAATATTCAAACCTTATGTGGATCTACTGATACAAAATTTCGTCAGTTCCGAATGAATTTCAAAAACACAGAACCGTCATTTACGGATATTTTAATATCTGATGAAGTAGTTAATGATATTTGGACTATGATTAAGAAATAAACACATTTCGTATTTTTACGAGATGTGCAAAAATAGCTAAGCAAGGCGTCAATAGTAACTATTGACGCCTT
>JAAEMD010000099.1 GCA_024225875.1 bacterium | reverse complement strand
TCCATTCTTGTACGGCTAATACAAAAAAATAGGAAAATGGTCATGTCCACTCCTTAATTTCAAGACTTAAAATTTTCATTATAATTCAAAGGCACCGATACTTACTGTTGATGCGAAGTACGCGATATCCTGATGAACCTTAAATAAGTATCCGTTTGATCAGCCAATAACAATTCAATCATTAAATGAAAAAATTCAGGAGCACTATGATATGCAAGTTTTTCATCCGAGAACCAAGTTTATTCATGGTAGACCTGATTGGTTAGCACTCAATGGTACAAGGATGCCATATTATATAAAAAATGTTAATATTAAAGGCGAATTACCATATTTAATTTCAGCCTATATGAAGAGTGAAGAGGGAGATGCAGTTCCAATAGATCGAGTTGTCCTATCAAATGCAAACAATAAAAAAGCACTATTTCTACCCGAGGGGGATTTTATCATTGTAATTACAGATAAATCAGGAAATATAATCGAAGAGTCACCTGTTAGTATTGTTATTTAGTGCTCGACCGAGAAGCAATGCACCTGAATTGATTTTTTTTCGAATTATCGTTTCCAATAGTTTTTGTATCATGAAGAATTTTGAGCCCTTGGACAGATACACATAGGCACATTAAATTCAAAAAATAGAGACGAACAAACAAAAGCAGCAAACTTTTATCGCCAACGCTTATTTTATATTTTTCACGATAGCCTGAAAACCCGTGCCTTCAAAGTAAACTTGTTTAGGATATCTTTTTTTAAGTTCAAGTAATGACTTATCGTCAAGAAGCTTGACTTCAAAAGCACCGTGGGAGGTACCTTCAAGCCAATCAAAAAAATGCTCTATATTTTTGAAATTAAATTCCAGTTTAGGGCACTCAAGATGCTCAATTTGAAAACCATGTTCATTAAAAAACTTCACCCATTCATCTTTACTTTTCCCATGAAACGTTGCTTCAAGTTGGCGGCCGGCATCTCCTGTAAGTCCATTTACCATTGAAAGAAACGGGATCCGTTCAAGAAGTAATTCCATTGCAAACAAACCATTTTTCTTTAAATAGCGTTTTGCGCAATTAAAAGCACCAGAGTGGTCTTCTATCCACATAATTACATAATTTGAATATACTATATCAACTGATTCCTCTGAAATTATGTCAAGTTCTTCAGCTTTTTGGGATAAAAAATCAATATTATCAAAGCCTTTTAGAGTATTTCTTTTAGAAAGTTCCAATCTGGTTATATCAGGTTCTATGGCAATTACTTTTCCTTTTAACCCCACACTTTCAGAAAGCTTAACTGTCAACTCTCCCGTACCAGATCCAAGATCAAGAATAGTATCACCTCTTTTTATATTAAGTAATTTAAGCAATTGTTGCCCTCTGTTGAATTGCCAGGTATTTAATTTTGAATACTTTATTGCGTGTTGTAAATTGCCCTCTTTTGTATTGTTCATGGTATGTTTCTAATCTCTTAAATGCAGAATTTTAGTTATTTGCTATAAAGTTTATTGCGGTAAGTATCTGTTTTTATATTTTGGTGAGTATTAAAAAAACTCTTTGAATAATTTTTTTTTGACATAAAGTGTCCTTCATAGTCCTGTCGATTGTAATTGATCGTCTTTTAATCAGAACCTTACGTAAATATACAGCACAAGGGCGGTGTGTGTCAAGCAAGTTGTCGCCTTTTCCTAAAAAGATTTCTCAGCTTCACCGCAAAATCTCCTCATGAGTTCCGACGGGTCATTGAAGCCCATTCTCACCCATGAGAAAATTTTGCTATTGTGTCGCTACTTTCAT
>JAAEMD010000098.1 GCA_024225875.1 bacterium | reverse complement strand
GATACTGAAATGATGCCAGCTTGGTTTATCTTTTGGCATTCTGTTTATAGATGCAATTTTATTAAAGGTAGAGATCATAGGTTTGGCTGAATCCATTAAAGAATATACAAAAATATCTGCTTCTCTCTCACAGTTACGCATGAAATACCCAAAGATATAGCGAAAATAGACTATAAAAAGAGTGGCTGGAATAAAACTGATTAAAATTGATCTAAGCAATGGAGACATTGTCCTTAGAGTATCATCAAGTCCAAAATATATAATCACAAATCTGAACAGATCAAAAAGAGAGTAAGAAATAGCTGAAAAGCCTAATAAAAACAAGAGATATAAAAAAATGTGTCTCCTTTTTATATGTCCGATTTCATGGGCTATTACAGCATCAAACTCTTCGGGCTCCAGATATTTCATCAATGCAGGGGTGACAAGAACATATCTGAATTTCCTGAAAACACCCATAACTCCAGCAGTTATTAATGATCCGCCAAAAACAGGCCACTTTAAAATATTTGAATATTT
>JAAEMD010000097.1 GCA_024225875.1 bacterium | reverse complement strand
TGGATTCCTATATGAGGCCTAAAAGTGGTCAGGCTAATTTTAAAAAAACAAGTTGTAAACAATGCAGGCAAAAATATGAGAAACAGAAAAATTATATTTAAAATTACTCTTTGGATTATAGTAATATGCTTGCCTATAATGGCTGAATCCTCAGAGAGGATTAAAATAGGAAAAGATTTTAAATATACTTATATTGGCCTACATGCTGATGTTCTTATTGATCCTTTAGGGGAGTTAACCATAATAGATATCGTATCTGCCCAAAACAATGCTGCTTTCAGACCCCACAATGCCCGGAGTTTTAATTTTGGGATGGCTAACGATGTTATCTGGTTAAGATTTAAGATAGGTGTCCCCAAAGAAAGCGACGGTATAAAAGAGTATGTCCTTACTGTAGATAAACCTAATTTTCCTTATGTTGATCTTTATTTGCCCCAGGAAAGTGATTTTCAAAAATCATACATGCTGATACGCTCAAGCTTTTTAAATCGTACTAAAGCATATACCTGGAGATACAGGCATCCTGTTTTTAAACTGCCACAAAAAATTCCTGAGCAAACCTCTTTCTATCTCAG
>JAAEMD010000096.1 GCA_024225875.1 bacterium | reverse complement strand
GTGAGATATTAAAAATATACATAAAATTTGACGAATGCGTTGTTTATGACGCTGAAGACTGCAATGAAAAAATTTGCATGCATGTCTTTGCTTACGGTAAAACAGAGGAACGGGATAAACAGCTTGATACAAACTTTTTCGAAATTGGCTTGTATTGGAAAAAAGCTGTTGCTTCGTTGTATAAAAGCTTGAACGCTATTGAAGTAAAAAGACATATTGCACATGCACTTAGCGTTGGAATATTAGGAAATATACAAGAATCCAAAAATCTCTTTGACAATCTTTTAAAAGATCTAAATGAGAATTACAGAAAAATTAATCTTAATAAAATTACATTTGCTCTCACACATCTTTTGTCATTGCTATTAACACTCTCAATAGCCTTTTTATTCTATTTTAAGATTCAAGGATCAGCAGCAGAAAATATCATGTTCTGTATAATGGGCAGTGTAATAGGAGGATACTTGATGACAACTATCGGCAGTTCAAATTTCTTATTTACTCCAGAAGCTACACTTCGACGTTATATTTTTTATGCAATTGAGCGAAATGTAGTATCAGTTTTCTTGGGTGTTGCTGCATATGCCTTGTCAAAAAGTGGTTTTGCATTATCATTTTTAACTCAGATAGATAATGTAAGCAGTTATTCAGCATTAGTGCTCGGGCTTCTTTCTGGTTATTTTGAATCATTTGTTCCTTCTTTGCTTTTTAATATTAAAGATGATTTATTGACTGAATAGTAAATGGAGTAAAAAAAGGCTATGAATGAACATTGCCATCCAACAAATCCGTTAGAATCAGGATACTTTTATCGTTGAAAGCTTTAATGACTCTTCTGATGTCTTTTTTGGCAGTTTTGTACAGGTTGGATAGAATGAACAACACCTTTGATGACGCCATTAGCTCGTAGTAGATCACAGAGCCGTGCCATTCTATCGCCGTTAAGCGCCCCAGAGCGGGTTCTCCTTAGCCATTTTTTTAACAAGCTTTCTGATTTCAGGCTTTAAATGAGGTCGACCAGGACCTCTTTTCTTTGACTTGAATGTCCAAAAAAGTTTGAAACCTTTTCGATGCCAGCGTATTACAGTTGCAGGTTGAACAATTACCAAAGCACTTTTCCATCTATTCCAAAACTTTGAAAGGATTATCCAGAAGATACGATCACGTTTCCTAATTTTTGGTCGTTTGGCATTATGTTTCATGATAGCCAGTTGTTGACGAAGTGCAAGATTTTCGATTATGAGATATCGATTTAGAGCGACCATTAAAACCATAATAAAAATTGATAAAAGTATTGTTTCCATAATGCATGGTAAATTATCTTTAAAATAATAAAATGTCAATGTTTTAGGGCTTGATCAAATAAATGCGAGGGACAGGTATACAAGGCTATCACAATTCTGTACTAAACACAGAATACTTACTCATAACGATAGTATAGTAGTATTGCGAAACCAAGCAATACCAACGGGCTTGACGTTTTTGTCGTAGTGTAGTGCTGTGGATCTGCATTATAGTGGGCTTTATGGCAGGAAAGTATTATAAACCGGGTCCTTTCGGGGGCTGACAGCCGCCAGAGTTGCGCGATGCTCGACGTAAATCTACCTATCGGATAATCTCAGTGCCTCC
>JAAEMD010000095.1 GCA_024225875.1 bacterium | reverse complement strand
AGTATTGATTCTCAAGGGTTGTAGCGGTAATTGTTGGTAAAAAGAAACATTCATACTTCTTTTAATATCAAATCATTTTACTCGTGTCCCGAACTATTTTTAAAAATTTGATAAAAACTTTACTAACCCGAATATTTACTTCGAGAAAGCTCTGACACTTGGTAAAGATAAGTGTCTTGAAAAGTTAAAAAAAGATTATGAACATCACAGTATTGATGATATTCACGCTTCTATGTCCTGGTGGGCCTGTTTTAATGAAGAGTCAAAAACGTTTGCATCTTCAACAGACATAGATAATGATGACTTTTTAAGTTTTTCAGAACATCTCTCCATTAAATCTCAGAAGAAAAAAAAGAAGGCAAAGAAAAAGAAAAGGAAACAAGCCAAGGTTTCAAAAAAGAAGAATCGCCGTTAATTGAGGTATGGAACCAATTCCTGCAAAATCACGCAGTTCAAAATCAATTCAACCCCGAAAAATACAGGAAATCTCAGAAAATAGAAGATCTGTCTTTTTGCAAATCAAGCCGCTTTTTTGTAATATTTTTGAAATGATATTTGCTTGTAAAAGGGGATCATTGTCAACGGTCACGAAGAAATGAGCCATTTATGGTCATGAGAATTGAGCCACACCGATTCATTTTAGAACTCTCCCTTGTCGTTTTTTTTCATTTTTCCCTTTAAGCGATAACTATTTCCTTTGATATTAATCACAGCGCTATGGTGAAGCAGGCGATCAAGGATCGCTGTTACAATAATGGGATCATGGAACAGTTCGGTCCAATCTCCAAAAGCCTTGTTAGACGTAATAATAGTGCTGTACTAACTTGTTCGGTCTTGTCTATAATATCAACGCCTTACTTTGGAATTCCAATAATCAACGTACTTTAAATACGCATCTTTTTTAGTTAAAAATTTTATGTGCTGGTCTACATGTCAAACAGCGTAAGCGGTCAACTAACCCCATCTTATAATTCTGATTAGATCATGACATATTAATCCAACTTTAAAATCAAAGGAGATTGGATTATGTCAGAACGATCAAAAAAAACAAATAAAAAGCGATTTCAATTT
>JAAEMD010000094.1 GCA_024225875.1 bacterium | reverse complement strand
CAACAGGGCCTTTGGAAGGAACCAATAACAAAATTAAAACTATGAAAAGGCAGGCCTATGGATATCGTGATTTTGAATTTTTCAAATTGAAGCTTTTTGATCTTCATAGAAAAAAGTACGCGTTAATCGGATGAACCTTATCTAAGTTATCATAACTTTTTAGTTTGACAGAAAAAAGATGATTTCCACTAAACATCATCAAGCAAGATGAATATTCTCCAACCACCATATCTTGTGCTGTACTTTATCGGGAAAAAATGAGCCTATGAATACAAAAATTCACTCTTGAATTTTAAGCATCTTAAGAATTGGAAAAACAAGTTATCATCCTATTAACAAAGGGCTTGGGCGTTAGATAATAGACAGAGTACTCACTCCGTTGTATCTTGAAATTTTGCTAACTTTTAAATAAAACTTGACCAATTGGTTCAGAGTGTATTTAATACTCGATAAACCAGTTTTTAAAAATTGACATAGAATTGCAATGTCAGTTATTATCTCCATGCTAATAACAAGCTTTATATTTGAGCGAGGGTGTGGTCTTATGTCGCCCCCATGGT
>JAAEMD010000093.1 GCA_024225875.1 bacterium | reverse complement strand
TCTATGAAATCTCTTTAACTCTTCTCTTTCTTCCCAGCTTAATTTGATATGTTCCATATCTATATCTTCGCATGCCAGGTTATTTATTACTCATGGATTGTTTCTGTTGTTTCCGGACATTTCATTTCGGATCGGCTATAGGAAGATCAGGGTATGGTCTTGATGTTGGATTAAGATGTTTGTATTTACAATTTCATTACGATTTATCCGATCGGCAATTAGAACAAAGATTAAGATTTGATATAGCATTTAAATGGTTCTGTGGATTTACTGCATTTGAAGAAACGCCGGATCATACATTTTTTTGCAGATTCAGAAAAACAATAGGTACGAAAAGGATAGGCAAAATATTTCAAACAATTGTAAATCGAACAAAGAAAGCAGGGATATTAAGACCAATATTCAGGTTTGCAGATGCAACAGCAATAGTAGTAAAAAATACTACTTGGGAAGAACGAGATCGTGCAATTAAAGAAGGTGAAGAAAAGCTAAATAATTCAAATATCAAAAAATATAGCACAGATAAGCAAGCTCGTTTTGGCTGTAAAGGTAAAAAGAAATTTTGGTTTGGATACAAAGGACATGTGAGTGTAGACATGGGTTCAAACTTAATTGAAAGAATAGCTGCAACACCTGCCAATATTTCTGATCAAGAGGGATTTTCTCGAATCTGTCCCAGAGAAGGCCAAATAATATTTGCGGATAAAGCGTATTGTTTGAAAAAAGCACAAGATGCAATGCGAAAAAGAAAGGCTAACTCAGCTGCAATTTTAAAGCATAATATGAATGGTAAAAATAAAGATCTGGATCGTTGGCGTAGTTCAGTTAGGGCTCCTTTTGAAGGCTTGTTTTCCAAGTTTGAAAAAAGAGCACGCTATAAAGGGTTAGCTGATTAAGCAACCTTCTGATTATGCAACATTCTTTATGGAAATTTCCATTTCGACAGATTGTCAATCAGTTAAAATTTCTGACGTTATAGTTAAAAAATTTTCGTAGTTACTGTCATAGTCCTCACCTTTACAGGAATTTAAATTATCTTCTGTTTTCTTTTTATTGTTATTTTTCATTGTTAAGCTATTTTCAAAATTTGCACTACCGGGACCCTCTGTGATACTTTTGTTGTGTTTCAAGTGTTTAGTTTTACTGGATTCTAATGTTAATGACTTGCAAATTGACAAATGCGGTTTTTTCTCTGTTTCACAAAGAATAAAAGATTCTATAAAGGTATTAGAATTTCTTGTTTGACCATATTCTGTATGTTTCATATTTTTCATCATTGACAGCTTGATGTATAAGCCTGAAAAACCAGGGCCTGCAGAGGTATCTATTACATTACAGTTTTGAGTTAAATTTTTGATTACACTGATTTGTGCATTTTTATGATAAAAGTCTTTAGAGTTCCAGGCGCCCAGCTGAGTAAGTGGAAAAGATAGTATGTCGGGTATATTTTTTTTGATATCGTTAACATAATTATTTATTATAATATTCTGTTTATTATTAATAAAAAAAACATCCTGCCATTCTATTAGTAACTTTTGAAGATTTTTAGAAGTGTTTTTGTGAAAATCATCAGTAGTTTTATTAAAAGATTTAGACCATTGAGTATTATCTTGACACCAATCATGAAAAGATTTGATTTTTTTGTTGATTTTAGTGCTGCTTTCTTTTAAATTATTTAAACATTCAGTGTAGTTAAGATAGCTTTTTTTATAATTATCCAGATCAGTTATAAATTTTTTTCTGCATTCATTCCCCCTTTGATTAAAATTTGATATTACAGGCTTTGAATTCAAAGTTTCCTCAATATTTTTTTTTATAGTTTTGATCAATTTTGCTGTTTTATCTTTTGCCTTCATCGGAGTGGATTTTTTATTATTTTGAGAGCCTTCTATTCTAGCTGAAATATATTTCATATAATCTTTAGAACATGGCAATCTATCAAGTACTCTTATTAAATTAGTGTAACAATTTGTTATTTTTGTATTAAAATTTGCAGCTTTTGTAAAGATATCATTCCAGTTTACATTTATTTCGACTTTTGCTGCTATTAATTCGCCAAGCTTTTCTAGATATAACGATGGGAGAGTATCTTTATTGCTGGTGTTTTGGAGTGGTAATATGTTAGTTTTTTGTGTCGATGGAATACTGATAATTTTTTTATTCATACAGAAACTCCTGTAGTTTTATTTTTATATATAGCTGTTCCAAAGTAAAATGTCCGACACTGAAGTTTTCAAATGACTTCGTTTATGTACGCCTCCTGTACACTGCACTCAGCCATTTAAACGGACACTTCAATTT
>JAAEMD010000092.1 GCA_024225875.1 bacterium | reverse complement strand
TTGAACATATTCACTTTTTGTGCTGGAGTTACATAACTTTTTCATCGATTAATACCGGTCATTGAGCAGATTCACTATGAGGATGTTTTTTAGTAGCTTTTAAGCTCGATATCTGCTATCAGGTTAAAGCCTTATTTTGATGAAGTATTGAAAGGCTGGTACCTAATAAATTCTTCACTTACTACCAGCTTTTCAAATCACCTCCAGTAACACAAACCAAAAATGCAAAACCTATAATAGTAACAGTGTTACGCTTATAAATTTTTACATCCAGTGGCGTAGTTTTTTTGTAGCTTTTAAGCTCAAAAGTTGCTATCAGATTGAAACCTTATATTCAAGTTTTGAAAAGCTGGTAGAATATATAGCTAATTAATCATATCGAATTATTTTTGGTCACATTACCAGCTTTTCAACCATCTCCAGTTTTTTGCACTATGGTAATTGAATTCTTGCTCCTTCCTTAGCATTTTTTTCATAATTTTGACCATTATTTATGTACTTCACATAGAAGGATTTTATCGAACCAGGATCAGGATCCCCCTTAAATACGTCATTTCCCACAGTAATATCAATTTTTTCATATTTTATTTGAGAGATTAACTCAGACTTCACATCAAGATCACTGTTATCAGTCCCATATCTTGCTTCAAGTATCTTAAATGGCACTTCTTCAATTGCAAATCTATAACATTTTAAATCATCACCTCCTATAATATTTTTTAAACTGCGCATTATTCCTTCAGGATAAAGATTTTTAAACTTCTCTCTTTCTTTGCTAAACACGCTCTCATATAGTGGATTTGAAACTATCAACCTATACCCAGAATGAATATCTTCTTCTGAAATTGCACTTTGTAGTCTACATGCTAAGTTAATTGCACGGCCAACATACTCAAACTTTTCCATCATTTCAAATTTTATAAGCGGCCCTGAATCCATACCAAAAGTAAGGCCTTTTATTTTAGGAGGCTTATCAAGTTTATTAGAAATATTTGAATCAAATAGGGAGTTAAAAAATTCGTTTATTTCATAAATTACTGTCATAATTTCAACGCCATCAAACCCTTTACTAAACAACAATATCCATCCATCGCCAGTAAATTTATAAAGATCAAGTGAGCCTACGTTTGCTGAATACTTCGCCAAAAAATTTTTTAACTCTATTAAAACATCTCTCCAAAAGCTAATACTCTCTGTTCTAAGAAGATCTTCCATAATCTGCGATGAAGAGCAAA
The DNA here is from genome assembly GCA_024225875.1 of bacterium. Classification (GTDB taxonomy): domain Bacteria; phylum Margulisbacteria; class Marinamargulisbacteria; order JAAEMD01; family JAAEMD01; genus JAAEMD01. The sequence continues at coordinate 412 of JAAEMD010000092.1, read as the reverse complement.
TATCTGTGGTAAGAACAATTTTTGGTATAACTTCTAAACTATCGTTAGGGTTAGTCATAATACCTCCAAATTATTTTTATACAACATTTATAATTTATAAAAGGAATGAAAAGACTATGATTATTTAGTATAGTAAATTTTACCTTCAGAAGTACTACATTGTCAACTTGCACTTTATTCAAAATAAATACTCGTTACTGAGTAACACCTACTCCAAATCACCCACCTCATCAAGCAACCGAACCAGTTCACAAATACGCCTTTGCTTTGCTTCAAACACGTTTTCTGGTGGCCTGCCATCAACCGTATCAGGGTGTAAACCCGCCTTAACCCAAACAACAATATCAAACCCTTTTGAAAATGCATCACCTGGGTCCTTGTAACCAGGGCATATCCACCGCTCACTTGTGCC
>JAAEMD010000091.1 GCA_024225875.1 bacterium | reverse complement strand
ATTTGCCGTTAGAAATATTTTTGGTATTCTGTAACAGCCCCTATTTAGAAAGGATTTTATTAGCATATTCGGAAGCTTCTTTTAATGCTTTTTTCGCAGATTTCTTCTGGTATAAAACCTGCTCGATTTGCAGCCCGAGTTCACGGGAGATTTTATTGTAAGCTGCGATCGGTGGGCGGCTCTTACCATAAGGGATTTGTTCTACATAAGTTCTAATGAAAGGATTATTTTTAAGAAAATCCTGGTAAACCTGATCTTTGGTTGCGCTAACACAAACAGGTAAATAACCGGTCTGTATAGACCAGTCACGTTGAAATTCAGCGCTCATAATAAATTTTGAAAACTCCCAGGCCGCTTTTTCTTTTTCAGGATCAGATTTGAAGATATAAAGTAATTCACCTCCGATATTGGTTGCATAGCGTTTCAGTTTTGGGATAAAGAACGAGCCGTATTCAAAGCCAATCTCTTTTTCGGCTTTTTGAAGTAATGACATATTCCACGGGCCATTGATCATCATAGCGACCCGTCCGGCAATAAAATCTTCGGTCTTATAACCGGCATGCGGTTCGGATGGTTTTGCGACTTTATGTTTATGTAAAAGGTCAGCCCAGAACTGGAGTGCTTTTATTCCTTCAGCTGAATCAAAGGCCGCTTTTGTCTGGTCTTTATTCAGGAACTCGCCACCAGCAGCCCATAAAAAGGTCTGCCATGTCCAGACAGTCCATTCACCTGTACCAACTGGAACTTGAAAACCGTATTGATCTTTGTTGGTCAGTTTTTTAGCAGCACTTAAAAGCTGATCCCAGGTTTTGATTTTGGCAGGATCGATATTCACTTTTTTGAAAAGTTTTTTATTGTAATAGATGCCAAGGTTGTTTGTATCAAAAGGAACGGTATATATCTGGTCTTGATATTTACACATTTCCCATAGACTTTGATAAATATCTTCTTTTCTAAACTCAGTGTCCGCTTCTATTTTGTCCTGGATTTTTAAGAGCTTACCGGTTTTTGCTAACTGTCCTAACGACTGAGGCCCCCACCACATCAGGTCAGGTGATCGGTTCCCGGCTAAAGCAGTTATTATCTTTTGTTCAACCTGATCTGCAGCGCCGTAACGAACCAGTTTTATTTTTATTTGAGGATGGTTCTTTTCAAAATCAGCTATTTTTTCTTTTAATAAAGCGGCATTTCCAGCTGATTCAATACCATGCCAGAAGGTTAGTTGAGTGGTGGTGGCAGTGGTCTTTTTTTTATTAATAAAAGAATAGACTAAAAAAGCTGTTAGTATAAAAAGAACTAATAAAAAGAATGTGTTTTTTTTCTTCATATTTATAATAATAACTTCTAAATAAAATCTATCCAAGTAATTAGATTTTTATTCCACTCTCCCTTGACTGGAGGGGTAAAAAGCGTCCTGGCGTGGTATTATTGAATTTAGACAAAGTTATAATGACCAAAGATAAGAGAGGAAACAAAATGTCATCTGATTTAAGTTTCGTTGAATTTGTTATTGAGCAAATAGAAAATGCAGGTATTATCACATATAAAAAGATGTTCGGTGAGTATGCACTCTATTGTAATGCAAAAGTGTTTGCTCTGATCTGTGATAATCAACTATTCATTAAACCAACCGAAGCAGGTCGCTCATTTATTAAAGAAGTTGTTGAGGCGCCACCATATCCCAGCGCAAAGCTTTATTTTTTAATAGAAGCTAAAATTGAAGATAGAGATTGGATTAGTGAGTTGGTTAGAGTTACGGCAGAGGAGTTGCCAGAGCCAAAACCAAAAAAGAAGAAGAAAAACAAATAAAAAAGAGTTTTTGTTTATCCTGTAATACTGTTCTTGATATATAGTTAAATCAACTTTACAGCGCAGCTTATATTTCATTTGCTTTTCAAAATAGATATATAGCTGGTACAAATTGAACTGTACGTTTAAATGCCTGAGTGCTGTGTAATTGCGTACATTAACGAAGTCATTTGAAAACTTTAAGTGTCGGACATTTCACTTTGGATCAGCTATAACACTTTAAATTTGAGATTATGCCAT
>JAAEMD010000090.1 GCA_024225875.1 bacterium | reverse complement strand
TATTTCGCATCCAAAAAAGTTTGAAAAGGTGTTTTACCATAACAATATTTACCAGAATGAGGGCGGTCAGTATTATATTTATGAACCCAAAGATCGACATCAACCTGAAGGTCTTCAAGAGAATAGTAGAGCTTCTTTCTAAATAAAGTCATATAACACTCATTTTTCATTGTTTTATGGAAACGTTCACAAATGCCATTAGCCTGAGGAGAATAGGCCTTTGTTCTCGTATGATCTATATCTTCAATGCCCAAATATAGTTGAAAAGCGTGTTGATCAGGTTTGCCACAAAACTCAGTGCCACGATCAGTAATAATACGGTTAAGAGGAATGCCTTGTTCCTGGAAAAATGGTATAACCCTGTCATTAAGAATATCAGCAGCAACAATTGCCATTTTTAATGCAGATATAGTTAAAATCTTATCGATTCTCTTTGAGATAGCATAAACTATGACTTTTCTAGATAGTGAATCTAATATTATTGCTAAACAGGCAAACCCTTTATCTAGTCTAATATAGGTAATATCTGATACCCACACCTGATTTAACTTTTGAATTAACAATTTCTTTATTAAATTTGGGTAAACTTTATAAGCGTGGTTACTATTTGTTGTACATACAAACTTTTTCTTTATCCTACAAAATAAAGCGTTCTTTTTCATCAACCTATAAACTCTTTTATGGTTAACTTGTATTCCCTCTAGGAGTCTGTCGTTCTTAAGCAGAGATGATAAAATATAAGGAAGAAGAAATAAATCAGCGAGGTAAAAAATGACAAGATTTAAAACCGCCGATAGAAATACACCTTATTTGTTTCCACCAACGATAGAAGAGTGGAT
>JAAEMD010000089.1 GCA_024225875.1 bacterium | reverse complement strand
TACCAAAAAAGACAAAAAAGAGTACAAGAATAGAAGAATATACGAATCAAATAATTAAAATTTGAAAAGGATGCGAGAATGAAATCATTAAAAGCAATAACAGGAAAACTTCACAATAAATATCTTTATGCCTGTGCAATATTTTTCACAATTCCATGTATTGCAGAAGCAAGCGAAGCAGGAAGCCAATTAAAAGAAGGCGGCGGGAAGGTCGTTGGATTAATAATGTGGTTTGCTTTTATTATTGCGGTTGTAATAGCAGTGGTTGGCGGAGTAAAGCTGTCAAAAGGAGAAAAGGAAACAGGAAAAATGATGCTAGTAGGTGGTGGTGCTATAGCTGGTGCATTTTTAATTGTAAAAATATTATTTGCAGCTTTTGGAGCAGCAGATGCGGCATCAGACGCATCATACGATTTTTAAGGGTAGGGGATTATGTCTAACGAAAGTCAATACAATGAAGCAAAGTTAAAAGTTACATCAATATACAGCATAAAAGAAAGCAAAGGAAGTGCTCTTGGACTGGAAGGAAATCAGTCACTATACATTGTAGGAGCAGCAATAATAGCTTTTCTGTTTTGCTTTATAGGGATTGGCCAAAACTGGAATGCAATGACTCTGGTAGTGGCTTTAGTTACACCATTTTGTCTTGTTATCATTTATTTGGGGATTTTTCACATTAAAAAACCTCCCGGATACCAATTTGACTTGTTTTCCAAAATATATAATGGATCTGATTTTGATATAAGAACAAAAGAACACAAAGAAAATCCATATCTGAAACTACAAAAAGGAAGTAATGGATAGCAGCACACTGATACCAGCAAATGGCTGGATAATGCACGATAAAATAATCTGGAGGGAACTGGATCATAGAGGATTCATGGCCAAAGGCATTATTCTTGAAGTTTCAGATTATCGCAATTCAGCAAACGATATAAGAAATAGATATTCTGATAAAATAGATTCACTTATAAGGTTGATTTATCAATCTACGCAAAAGCTACATTTACAGGTTTACTGGGCTGTAGATTCAGACTTTAGAAAAATGTTAAATCAGTACGACGAAGATACTGAAAACCTAGCAGATAATAAATGGACATATCAAGTACGCAAAGAAAGATATAACCGTTATGTAAAAATGATGAAGGAAAGAAAACTTCGCAGGGAAAAGTGTTACCTATTTGCTTCATATAAAATAACCAATAAACTTCCGTCAGGGTTAGAACGCAATGATCTATTAAAATATTATGAAGCTGAATTAAACAATGCTACACATATATTTTCTGACTTTGAACAAAAAGTCAAATCTGTTCTGGGAAATGAGAATACGAAAATAACACCAATGAATGATAAAGATCATTTCCTGGCAATGTTTGAATATGCAAACCCGGGCTATCAACAAAGACCTCTTACAGATCCATATGAAAATCTACTTAAATATGAAGCAGAAGGAAGAAAAACCGAGCCAAGTTATTGTTGGCAGCAAGAACCTATTGAAAAGCTTGTATTTAAGTCTGGAATAAAAGGCAACAACCACAGAGGCACAGGTGCAGATTTTGGTTTTTATCATGACGGATGTTATAATGATATTATACTTTTAGAGCGCTGGGGTAGCAGGGCGTTTCCGGGGCAATATTATGAACTTACCAGCTTACCATTTTTAGATTATTCGATTTCCTGCAATTTATATCCTTTACCGTTAGATAAAGAGAAAAAGAAATTGATCAACCAGATAGATCGACTTAAAACAGAAATGAATCAGGATTCCAAATCTGAATCACATATCGTAACCATAGAGGCCAAAAGGGAAAGGTTAATGAATTATGAAGCTGGTTTAACATATCCTTTCGAGTGTCATTATGTAATAAGAGTATGGGATGAAGATAAAGGAGAATTGAGAAAAAAAATAATCGAGTAGAGAGGAGTCTTACGACTCCACCCTCTCACACCACCCTGCATGCGCTGTCGCACAGGGCGGTTTCGAACTAATGAATAACTGATAATTTTCATGTAAGCTGAATAAT
>JAAEMD010000088.1 GCA_024225875.1 bacterium | reverse complement strand
ACTTGCAAAAGGTGGCAGTCTCGGACCTATCAAAGCTGATAGAAGAATACCCACTCTTTTTTATTGCTGGAGAGGATCCCAAGGATGAAATGGATAGACGGGTGTGGAATTTGTTTAAAGTCTGCAAAAAAGTATCAGATTGATCAACCACGAAACTATATTGTTTTTGATTGAGGAGTTGGTAAATGGAAAAAAGTTAAAAGTAGTACTTGTTATTGACGAAGCCTCTCTTTTACGCATGGAGGTTATTGCTGAGTTACATACAGTGACCAGTTCAGAAAAGACTCAAAACCCTGGTTACCGATAATTTTGGGAGGTCAGGCAAATCTGATTGATAAAATGATGTACAGGTCATCAGCACCCTTTGCTTCAAGAATAGTAACAAGATGTCATCTTGAAGGACTGGACAGGCAGGGAATGGAGCAATATATCGGTCATCATCTGACTCTTGCAGGTGTAAAGAGGAGTATTTTTGAAGATACTGCAATAACAGCAATACAGCAAGGAGCAGGAGGGATTTTAAGGAAAGCAAATCATCTTGCAAGAGGAGCTCTTATTGCAGCTTCAAAGGATGAGTCAAGGACGGTTACAGCTGACCATATACGTTTGGCTGCAACAGAAGTTTTTAAAAAGAATCAGAACTTTGCGAATAGTTATAGACATGGTACTTTTGTCAAAAACTTTAATTAAGTCGGTTATAATTTTCATTTTTTTTCATTAAAATTTAGTATAAGATTATTTATTTTATTCAGAATAATTATCTTTCTAAAGGACGTACGTTTAGAGTTATAGAAGCCAAATCAGGTGGTTTATGCATCAAGTACCTTTCGTATAGAGCTTGCCATTTTTCTCAAATTAATGGGTTT
>JAAEMD010000087.1 GCA_024225875.1 bacterium | reverse complement strand
TCATGTAAGGCTAAGATTCTCTTGATACCACAATCGATTTGCTCAAAGGCGATTCCATTAATCTATCATGTTTTTAGGAACTTTATTTTGGGAATCGCTATAAATAATAATAATCAGTCTTCCATACATTACAAGCAAACAAGTTCGTATACATTTCGCAACAATTTTAAAGATATTCTCATGATAAAATCAATCAATTATAAAAAAACTTTACTCAAAATTATTCTTGCGATAATTTACCGACTATTATGTTAGAAAAACTTTCACAGATCCTTTCAAAAACGGATAATCAATTTGCGGATATTCGGTATGAGGATATGCATAAAGTAGACATCACATACAATGGACGTCTACTATCGGGTATTTCTTCAAATTTTTCAAATGGCTTTTTTGCAAGGGTTTTCCATAATGGCTCAATGGCCTCCGGAGCTTTCTCCAGGTTCCGGGATGGGGACTATATGCTAAAAAAAATGTCAAATTCCGCTCGGTTGATTTCAGGAATATTCAGGAAAAAAGCAGGCTTAAAAAAAGCCGTTCCAGTACAAGATGTTGTCAGGCTTTCACTTGATATTAATCCCCGTAAAATTTCACTCAAAGAAAAACAGGATCTCCTGAAATATTACAATGATATCATTCTTGGGCATCATCAAATTCAGACAACCCGATTAACTTATAGTGAAATCTATAGAAAAAAATATTATGTGACAAATGAAGGAACCTCGATTGAACAAGAAATAATTACCACCAGCATTACAGGGGGCATATGGGCAAAGAAAGGTGATCTGATCCAGAACATACGAGTTGCCATTGGCGGATCTACTGGATTTGAACCGCTTTTAGACAGGGATCAGGTATTCAAAGACAAAACAATGTTGTGTATTCGGTTGTTAGATGCAGATCCGGTTAAAGCCGGAAATCATAAGGTATTGCTGGACAACCAAATCAGTGGGGTGTTTATCCATGAAGCGGTTGGGCATCTCAGTGAAACTGATTTTATAGAAAACACGCCTATGCAAAAAAAGATGACCCTAAATAAAAAAATAGGGAGCGATGCATTAAATATTATTGATGATGCGACAATAAAGAACTCTCTTTCTTATTATAAATATGATGATGAGGGAGTAAGATCCGCTAGAAATCAAATCATGAAAAATGGTCTATTGGTTGGCAGACTGCACTCTCGACAGACTGCCCACAATTATGGTGAAACACTAACAGGAAACTGTGTGGCCGAAGATTTTTCCCATCCGCCAATAATTCGAATGTCCAATATTTATGTTGAACCGGGAAAACATACTTTTAACGAACTCCTCAATAGTATTGACAACGGCATCTATATCTGCGGTGGAAAAGGTGGACAAACCTTGGGAGACCTATTTTCATTCGGTGCTCAGTACGGTTATGAAATAAAAAATGGGAATATAGGAAAAATGTTAAGGGATATTAATATGTCTGGAAATGTCTTTCACACCTTAAAGAATGTCAAGATGATAGGCAATGATTTAAAATTTTCTGAAGCCGGCGCCTGTAACAAAGGCCAAATTAACATAAAATCATGTTATGGTGCTCCTCATATGATTATTGACAATGTAACGATTGGAGGCGATTAAGATGGAAAGTCTGTTGAATAAACTTAGGCAGGAGACTGACCAAGCCGAAATCTATTATCAGAGAACGAATAATACCGATACATGGATCGGAAACGGCAGGATTGAAAAATATTGTATTAAACATATGGAAAATATT
>JAAEMD010000086.1 GCA_024225875.1 bacterium | reverse complement strand
TTCTGGTTAATTCAGCCTCATCAAGAATCTGATCTATGATAGTCATAATCAAATCTTTTTTTTCAATAGTCTGATCTTTTAAATATCTGATTAGATGTTTAGCACCCATCCTGATCACAGTCATTGGATTATTTATTTCGTGAGCTATTTGTTTTGACATATCAACAAAGTTTTTGTGGGTTGTAGCTGTTTCAGCAATTATTTGGGTTTTGTTTAAATCAAGGTGGAGCATGATTCTATCAATAATCATTCTTGCCAGTTTAATGATTTTATCGAAAGTATCAAAGTCATCTGGAGTAAAATTATTGTGCGAATCTTTTTCACCTGTAACTATGAAAGCTTCCAGGTTGCTGTATGAATAAATTGGAATGCAAACCTCGTATTCGAGAATATCATTATGTTCTTCAGCATCGGTCAAGGCCTCCCTGATCTCTTTAGAAAGCTTTTTAATTCTGAATGATTTACGCTCTTCCGGTGTCTTTTTTTCATATAAATATTTGATAAATGGACTACTAACCAGTATCTTTTCATTATCAGTATCTTGTTTTTTATAGTGAGTTATTTTTGCGCTATCTATACTGTCTCTATTTGATTGATAATAGAAGGTTTTTTGGACCTTTACAGTTTTTCTGATCTCTTTAACGAGGGTTTTGAAAAGCTTTGTTCTATCAGAGATCAAAGCCGATTCTTTTAGTATAGAGTCTTTTATTTTTTCCGGATCATAAAAATCGGGGATAAAGCTATGGTTTAATAATTTTCTCAAGCCTGTGTTTATTTGATTTCCAAATGTAGTAAAAACAGCTACTGCAAGCAATATAAAAAATAGTCGATATGGTAAGTTATGGTCAATCAAAATAATCAAACTTAATGCTGCAAAAATAGTTAAGCAGTATGCTATCGTTGTAGTTATAACTAATTTTATGTCCATTAACTCATGTTTTGTAATGGCATAGGCCGATAAAGCTGTATATCCTATTTCAAACAAATAAAAGTATATATAGGAGACTCCATACCCAATAGTTAAGAATGCCAGAGAAGCACATGCCAGGGTTAAGGAAAGACCAGGAAAGAAGTATTTAAGCTGTAGTTTTTTACGTTCTTCAGAATTCTTATAACCTAAAAACAATCTATAAAGATTAAAAAGAAACCCAGATACAAAATATATAACAAAATAAATGTATAGATTGCCTGGCGACTCTTGAAGAGTATCTACAAAAACTACTGACTTAATTATCTGATTTGTAGGAATAAAAACCAATAAAATAACTGTTGATAAATAGATGAATTTTTTGAAAAGATTTTCCGTTTTAGAGAATTTTAGATCGGGTATTAAATAGCTGATCATTTGAATGAAAACAGGAACGAGGATTACCCCACCTATATATGTATACCTGTAAAAGGCTAATAATAATTTAGGGTTGCTGGCTAAGAAAGGACCGATAAAATCTGAGCTGTTCCAGAAAAATATACAAAGATTAAAAAGAAAAAAGTATCTATTTAAAGGTTTTTTTCGGTCTTTGTATAAAACAAAAACCCCTATTATTAAACATGTAGATGCAGCAAATCCAGAAATAAATACTCTTGTCAGCATTATATTTGATGGTTTGGTATTAACCCCAGAGAGTTTTTGAAGGCGTGTATTGTTTTGTTTATATGACTATCAGAGTGCGCAGACATGCTTGTCAGTCGAATAAAGGCTTTGCCAACAGGGGCGGCTGGATGTATATATTTTTGCACCCATACATTGTTCTCTAAAAGGGCATTTGTAAATCGATATGTACTATTCTCATCACCTGTCCTGATAGAAATGATCTGATTGTCACTAGAGATAAACTGAATCCCCATTTCCATAAATGCCTGTCTTAGTTTTTTAACATTATTAAAAAGTCTACTAATTAAATATTCTCCCTTAAACATCATTTCCTATAAATAGATACATTTTGCTCTCCATCAATAAAGGGGCCGTTATCCTATAATTAATATAGCCAATATGTTAAAAAAGGATGATAACATGCCCTTAAGTACAAGTCACTGTTGTCCGATAAAAACAAAATGACCTGAGAATAAAATAGACACAAAAAAACAC
>JAAEMD010000085.1 GCA_024225875.1 bacterium | reverse complement strand
CTCTGGTTATTTATTAAAAAGTCCAGATTAAAAGTATCTAAATAGACATATTCAGCTTTAAACTCAGGCTTAAAGAAAATTTCTATATCTTTTAAGTATTTTACGGCAGTAGTGTTACCGGGATCATTATTAAGTATTTTTTCGAAAAAAAACCTGGATTTAGTAAAAGATCGTTTATTAAAATATAAAATTGCCAGCTCGTTTAACAGATCCAGCCTGTTTTCATTTAATGAGTATGCTTTGGAAAGATATTTTTGAGCTGAAGCATATTCTTTTTCCCAGCGATAAATCCGACCTAAAAGAATAAGGGGCTCCAGACTGGCTGGATTTTCTTTATGCAGTTTAGTCAGCTCTTTAATTGCATTTTCATTCTGGCCTTCCCAGCTCATAACCTTATACAGGTTTAGTTTTGCCGGCAGATAGTCCGGGTCAATTGAAACTGCCCACTCCAGATATTGTCTGGCCCTTTCATAATGTTTCTTCCAGCTGTAAATATTTCCAATAAACGTTATCGCCTCTACATCTTTAGAGTATATTCTGGCAAGAGGTCTTATATAGTTAACAGCTTTATCATACTGCTGTTTTTGTATGCAGTACCGGGCCTTTGATAATAACTTCTCTCTATCGATTTTTGCAAAAACAGAAGCCTGAAATAATATTATTAAGGACAGAACAAAAAATATGGCTCTTAATTCTGGTGATCTAATAAGGATTCTAATCATAGTTAATTTTCGCTTGCAAACCCTTTACGGATCATCTGGCCCCAGACATTCTTTTTTTTCAGAGAATTAAAATAGCCCATAACCCTTAAAATACTCATCAGCTGCCTGAAACCAAAGTTTTCTATTAAACTATAAGCTATTAAAATTATTAATTCCCGGGCCTTAAAATTTTTTGTTATTTCATCAGATATTATAAGTGAGCAAATGGATATCATCATTCCCATCAATATAGTAGAAATAAACAAAAGCAGAGCTACTTTTATGTTTAATAAACCAAATATAAATGATAAAAGCACCATAATATATCCCTGAACTTCAATAAGCGGCCCAAAAAATTCAAAAATATAATAGTAAGGCATAGCTATAAGACCGGTAGTGCCAGGGTTTTTTTGAAAAAGGATACCTTTATGAAATATCAGGATATCTATTAAACCCCGCTGCCATCGATCTCTTTGCTTTAGCAGGATTTTGAGGTTCTCAGGAACTTCTGTCCAGCAGTTTGCATTATAGGAATAATATATTTTAAATGGCAGATACCTGGTTGACATGTATCTTGAAAGCCTTACTACAAGTTCCATATCCTCTCCTACTGTATTTTTGTTATAAATACCTTTTTCCGTAAGGTAGCCTCCAACTTCTATTACACGATCCTTTTTAAATACACCAAATGCTCCGGATATTATCAATAATGAATTTAAATATGCCCATCCTATACGGCCGCCCATAAAGGCACGTAAATATTCAATACTCTGGAGTCTGACCAGATGTTTTTTTGATAAATGAACTTCTTCTAAATAACCATTATCCACCCGGCAGGAGTTTACTGGCAATATATTCCCCCCCGATGCAATACCTTCTATATCGCTATCAATTATCGGGCTTACTGCTTTTAATAAGGAATCAGATTCCAGAAGCGAGTCAGAGTCCATACCACAGAAATAATCTTTGCCTGAAACATTGATCCCGACATTTAGAGAATCAGCTTTACCACCGTTGACCTTGTCAATAACTATCAGTTTGGGTATACGTTCATTTATGTATATACCACGAACAGGCATGGTATCTATTTTATGATCAATTACCCTGTCTATACGCTCTAAATCAAAGTATTCGAGCAAATTATTCAAGGTACTGTCTAATGACCCGTCATTTACTACAATTATCTCATAGTCAGGATACTTTAAGTTTAATAAAGAGTTAGTACTTTCTATTATAGTAGCTTCTTCGTTATAGGCAGGAGCAATCACAGAAATAGAGGGGACCATCTTTTTTTTAAAGAGGGTAGTAATATTTTTGATTTCCCAGAGTTTCTTTTGCTTATTTTTACCTAAAAATGAAAAGAACAGCAGCATTAGAAAAGAAGAATTAAATATTATTGAGTAAAAAATAAGATGATAGTTAAAATTGATAATATAAAGCTTGCTATGATCTATTAAACTCATTGTTTTGATGATATCAGCATAACGGAAAATATGAATTAAAGGAAAAACTGAAATAACTATCAGCAGCGATGTATATAATACTATTTGCTTACTTTTACTCTGTAACTCTTCTTTTTTGTCAACGCGGTGGCTTACTTTGCTGTAACCGATTTTATTTACCAGCCGTTCATTAAGATAGGTTAATAAAAGCTCTTTTAAACCACTGCTTTCCTTTATTATATCCTTGATGATAATAATAATTTCGTTTTCCAGATCTATATTTTGATTCCTGTTCAAAAAACCTATTGTGGTACTGGTTTGACCGAGTAAAAGTATCTCTTTAATAAGACTTTGAATATTCTTATTGTTTTCGGAAAGCAGTTGAATAAGAAAGTATTCTATTCTATTGGCAAGTATTTTAGCTATTGATTTTCTTAATGCAGGGTCCTGTTCATCATCAAAATATGTTTTTATTAAAGGAAGGTATTTTGGATTGTTACATAAAATATTAGTCAGTGCGTTTATCGAATGTTCTTCTTTTTCCGGATCTTTAAGATAGTTGATTAAACTTTTTATATTATCCCTGGTATAGATATATCCCATGGCCTTTATAGCGGCTGCTTTTATATAATTATCCTCACTATTTACATACTCTTCTTTTGTTAATGTATTAGAATAAAGTTTCAGGACAGCATCTACTGAAGGCTCTCTTATTACCTTATCACTATTTTCAACTTGCTTAATAAGATAGCTTTTTAATAGCTCTGATCTATAATTTGAAGCAAAATAGATAATTAATAAATGTATTTCTGTTTCTTTCCTGGATATTAGTGCAGGGATACTTTTATTGAAGTTAAAGGCAAGTTGTAATATTAAGATCCTGATGCGTTCCTGGTACCAGTGCGGAGATCCGACAACACTTTCTGTAATAATACTGATAGAGTTTTGACTGCCTGTATCAACCAGAGCATTTGCAATATACATTTTCACAACATATTTTTTTTCTTTAACGAATGCTTTGATCAGCATATTTTCAACTACTGGTAATGCCAGATGACTTAATATACTGGCAGCTGTGATCCGGTCAGCTGTTCTGATGGAATTAAGTTTTCTTATATAACGTTCATAGACCTTGTGTTTGACCAGATAATCTATGATTTTTTCTCTTGTTTCCCTGCTTAAGCTGGACTTCTGGTTAAGACTGATATATTCACTTAACAGAAACTTTAAATTTCTTGTTAAAAAAGGTATCTCCTGTTGCTCGATAAGTTCTGGAAGTCTTTTTATAATAAATTTTTTCATTTCGGTTTTTTTCATGCTGTTTCTTTTATGAGCCAGGAACTGCAAGAGAGTATAGAACATAGCAACAGCTATTAAACCGGAAAATAAGTAGAGTATATATAAAGCTGCCTTTTGAGTTATTATCAATGAATGGCTTTTTCTTTAATCTTTTGAAGCTGAATTTTAACAATACCCAGTAATTCGAACAGGTAGTATGGTTTTTTAATATAATGATCGATATTAAGACTTATGGCACTGTGAATATATTTTTCATCTTTTAGATGCGACATAAGGATGAAAGGTGTATTTTTTAATTCTGAGCACTCTCTGAGCTTAGCACATATTCTAAGTCCGTCAATTTTAGGGAGCATTAACTCGCTGATAATTAAGTCCGGTTTGTATTTATGTATTATATCTAATGCACTAACCCCGTCTGTACAGGTAAATACCTTTATATTTTCTTTAATAAACTGATCCTTTAAAATCTCCAGGTTAAATTCATCATCATCAACTATTAATACAGTATCCTGTTTTTCCAGGTTTTCATTAAGGTTCGATTCTGAGCAAATTGAGTTTTGACCTTTTTTTCTGGCCATATTAATTCTTATTTTAGCTGTAGCATATAATTTTGAGGTCAGTTCTTTAGTATCAGCATACTTGTGTAACAGCTCTTTAAGATTTATAACCCCGATTGATACCTGAAGAGGCTCTATAAACAGGCTGGAATTTATAATAGCCAGCCTTATATCATTTGCCAGTTCAGCAGTGTCCTCTACTCTTATATCAGGTGCATAATATGCAAACTTGGCTGATGTCAGCTTAAAAATGCACTGGCTGCTTTCTTTTTTTTCATTTAGTAAGTAAGCTGTTTTAACTAATGTTTCATCTCCGGTAGTATCTCCGTATTTTATGCTTAGAGCACCTATATTTTCTATGGCTATTAATAAAATAGCGCTATTCAGCTTTTTTTGTATGCAGGAGACGACCTCTTTTTCCAGGTAATACTTGAAAAATTTTTCGTTATGCAGTTTTGTTAAGGGACATTTAAGATTATCCTGCTGGATGAAAATAGAATTTTTCTCCAGAGCTTTATTGAGCTTAATTAATTTTTTGTGCTCTTGATCTATTTCATCAATTTTCTTTTCAAGGTTCAATATTATACTTCGAAATATTCTGGGCGGTTCAATATTATTTTCCTTAATTAATATAGTAGAAAGCGGCTCTATCATAGTTAACCAGTACAGTCCTTTTTTTGCATATATTAACTGAAAGATATTATCCCAGAGATCTGGTCCTGCTGGACTATCGCCTGCTATAAGTCCGCTTTCCTGGTCTAATAATATATTTGTATCTTTGAAGATAGATATGACTTCTGCCCTATCGAATATTGAATATAATTTTTTAAGGATCTTATTGCATATCTGCCTGTAGTTAATAATTGTTAGCACTGTGTTACCTGCTGGTATACTCATTGAAGCGCAGGCCTGGTCTCTGAAAGAGATTAGATGCTTTTTTACATCTTTGCTGATTACAGCCCCATTCTGGGCAGCGATAACTTGTATGTCCAGATAAATCAGAGACTGCATTACAGGCTGCAAGATGTCATTTGAAGGCATATACTTATCATGAAAAGATTTAAGGGTTTCAAGATAATATTTTTTTGTCAACAGCTTCCATTCTGTAGCGAACGAACCAAAAAGGTCACTGGCAAAAAGGACCCTGCTTGTTTCATCATAGGTCATAATCGCACCTGGAAAATTCATGTATGGCGCTGAAATAAAATGGATTTTCCTGCCTGATGATAGTTTTAACTGATAATTATGTTCGTTTACTTTATAGAACTCTGATTTAATGCCGTAGAACTCCTGGGCCATCACAGCTCTGCTGTGGGCAGCTATTTTTGCTTTCAACCCATTTTGTTCGAAAAGCCGGGTACTGGAGTAGATCTCAGGATCCTGGTGGCTTAATATGACATACTTTATCTTTTCCAGAGGGATAGTGTTTGTAGTGTCTTTATAAACAGTTTCAAAATCTACTGCAGAACCAGGATCAATTAAAACCCCCTCATCTTTATCTACAATTAAATAAGGGTTGCATTGAAGAGAGGCGTCTGTTTCCTGACCTAACCAGTATATATTTTCAGCTATTTTTTTTGCAGTCATAATAATATTTTATATTTTCTTTATGGAGGATACAAATTTTATAAACTGGCCCACAATAGTGTTGATGGAAAATGAAGCTGAAATAGAGCAGAAAAAAATAAGAATCAGGATCTATTCTTACTTTTTTCAGCTCGCCCTGTCCTGCTGCACAACCTTTTTCGCCCTTGCTTTTTTCATGTCCTGCTTCTGGAAAACAGCTTTTTAATTATTGAAGAATAGTATGGGTACTCATCTGATTTTCTTTTATAAAAACCATACTTTTTAACATTCTT
>JAAEMD010000084.1 GCA_024225875.1 bacterium | reverse complement strand
TTGCTTTTTTGGTCTTGGAAAATATTTATAAATAATCAACCATTCACTATCAGTTAGATCTGTCGCATATCCTTGTTTCATTATTTGCTCCTGGCTCTATTTCAACGGTTCAATCTCTCAAAAGCCGCTGTATATAGTCTTTTCAGGAGTTTTTTTCAACAATGTTTTTCAGAAACGCTCTTTTTCTAAACAAGAATTGGGTCTCCTTTGGGGCTTGGATAATATTCTGTCACTAGCTAAACAAGAATTGGGTCTCCTTTGGGGCTTGGATAATATTCTGTCACTAGCTAAAACCCTCTTGCGCCCCTCATTAGCTATATACATATTGGGACCTATATTTTTAAGTTGATCTTTTGTCTTAATCATGTTGACAAATGCCAATCTTTTGTAAAAACTTCTTCCTGATCTGTAATATTCCCAAGCCTCTGCGCACATATAAAAATAGATATAATCATTCAGCTCTTCTATAGTTAATATTGTTTTTTGTCTGATTCTGTTAACAATATCACGGGCAAACCCTGTATGATGCCGTCCCCAATGAATAATGCTTTTACCATAATAATCTGCAAATATAGCTTCAGCAATTTTGAGAATAATGTTATCATCCAATTCTTTATAATTATTTTTTCTAACAACTCTTTTAGCAATACCAAGATAGCTTTCAGGAAACATAATCGAGATATTTTTTTCTATAGAAATAGACAAATCCATGGACCAGAAACCGCCACCGCGAGTGGAGTGCAGGCAATCATGCATATACTCATCCCACTCCATATACTCATCCTCGTATCCCGCTCGTCTTCTATGGGCAATTATTCTCTTACATCTGTCTTTGTCTATTCCTCCATACTGATATTTGTCAGGATATTTAAAGCTATTGATAGCAGATAAATCCTCTGCGTTTAATAAGTTTTTATAATAGTTATCCTTTTGGAACTCCTCTTTTTTAGAGATAGAATTAAATTCTAATTTGGTTTTTATATTATTGTCGACAGGAAGGCGCTTATTATCTGATATGCGCGCATCAAATATACCGCACAGAGACAGGCAAAACACCGCAAAACCATGACAATTTTTACCTAAATAAGAAAAATTCTTAGGCCTATCTTTAACAGTCTCGTCTTTATTCATTCTCAAGTATGTATGCTCCAAGAAAAACATTAACCTGCTAGCTGATTTAGGGCATACGGGATAATGAAACCCGGAACGATAAACGATTATTTCCTGATATAGTGCCCGATCTTTTATAAGATCTATTTTCTCTGAGATAATTTTAAATGCACCGTTAAAACTTTTCTTAAAGGCAATAGCAATTCCATAGGCACCAAGAATTCTATACTTGGTAGGAGTTTTTACTGCTATTGTAATGAAGGAATGTCCCCCGTATGCTCCTAACCGTCCCTGAACAAAATACGATACAATATATTTTTTAGTGTCTATTAAACTGGACCCTATCCTTTTACCCATACTTCTTCTCCATAATTATCGTCGAACAATATATCAAAACTAAGTACAGCTCACTCTACATATAATATACTTTTTATTATATTATTCAATAACTTAACGTTGATCTTTTAAAAAAAAGATGTAAATAGGGGTTGTTGTTATCAAATAACAGCAACGCTATAAGGCCCAATTGGAACATCGTTGTGATAAAGTTCAATAGAAATACCGTTTTTTAAAACGGAACTGGAATATTTATACTTTTTTGGGCCATTTTTTATGCAAATGAGGTTTTTTTACTAAAAATCATACAAAAAACTTCCAGTTTACCCTTTTGTCGGAAATTTTTAATGAGGTTGCCATCTGTTATATTATATAATAAAAATGAATAATGCTGACTTTTATTGCTCTTTTAATATTGAAACGCCTTGTTTTACGGGGATTTTGAAATTAATTCCGG
>JAAEMD010000083.1 GCA_024225875.1 bacterium | reverse complement strand
TTACAATAGATTACTACCCTGGAATTTTAAAGAAAGTTAATTGTTTTTTTCAAGAATGCGGTTGGGGGATCGCTTACGATAGATTGAAGCATGGATGGGAAAAAACAATATTATTTCTTGCCAGGAGCTCCCAACTTATTTGATTTTTTGATTGTTCAGTATTTTTCAATTCTATTTACCTTATATTTATGTTTTCCCTGAATTCTTGATATTTTTTATATACACATGTCGTTTCATCCCTGCTAACACCTAATAAATGCAAGCTAAGTTGTCTAAGTCTTTCAGGTTTACGTATATCAAATGCGAGTATTGGTATTACAAAAGAAATTAAATCTAAAAATTCTTCATAATAAATATTTTGAAAAATATTTAAATTCTGGATCTCATCATTCCGTCCTTCTAAATACCCAATTATTTGTCTCCAGACTTCTAGATTTTGTTTGTCTTTCTTATCTTTACGCAAATCTGTTAAACGTAAGCATTCCCAATGCATATAAGTAAGACCATAGCTATCCCAGGTTAAAGAAGTGTCTCCCAGCATTAATCCTTGAAACAGAAGAAACCCATCTTCGCAAATTGATATAATTGTATTAAACCACTGTTTTAATTCTTTTTTGGTGAAGTGTGAATAAGGTTCAAAGTCCTTTTTACCAGTAAATTTAAAAGCTTCTAGTCCTAAATTCTTTATCTCCGATGAAAAATCTAATAATTCAAAGTATTGCTGCCTTATTACACGACTGCCATGATAATGGCCTTTCGAAAATAACAGGCAATCAATGACTCTCAAAAGAAATTTATAGCTTGAATCTATTACAGTTTCTATGTAAGCGATCCCCAAACCGCATTCTTGAAAAAAACAATTAACTTTCTTTAAAATTCCAGGGTAGTAATCTATTGTAATCTTCAAAAGATTTGCAGAATGGAATCTGTTTTAAAATATACATATAATAATCAGCTGGGTTCAAGAGATGCGCTTTAGCCGTTAAAATCAATGTAAAATGAACACCCAGGGAATCAGCACCAGCTTGTGTGCAGGCAAACAGGAAATTCTTTCGTGCCATAACAAAGGGCTTAATATCTCTTTCGGTAGCATTATTATCAATCTCA
>JAAEMD010000082.1 GCA_024225875.1 bacterium | reverse complement strand
CTGAACATTCTCTAAACTGGGATTGACAGAGATCAGACTGGCACCCCGGATAATCCTGTTACCCGATCTTCAAGTTTTTGAAACTCTTACTGCCTGCTCCCTACTGTTAACTGTCTGGTGCCTGCTGAATACCATATTCCTGATCAGCAGCCTCTGTGATATCATCCGCCTTACCCTGATCCCACACCCCCAGGTATTTTATACGGGTCTTACCTTTGATCTTTTTAGCCAGATTAAACACTGTCTTTCCTTTCTTATTTTTACCCCGGTTATTCAGAGTCCACCCTTTGTATTGTCGCGGCGGCCTGTTCTTTGTTGTTTTTGGTAATTTCAGAAATCCTTGTTTCTGCAACTCCTCAATCAGTTCCAAACATGCCATGAAATCTTTGAAATTCGGAGCTTCTTCCAATAAGCAAATATCTTTATATGTCTCACCATGATCATGATCTCTCTTTTCATATGCAGTTAAAATAGCATAAATATTTTTTACAATAAATTCAGCCGTTGTCATCTCTGCCTCTTTTATTAATATTAATGTATAACACCATGTATAACCAAATGCAGATGATAAGTCAAGAATAATGTATAACTTGTGTATAACCTTTAAATACTGAACCAGATTATAAAAGTGGTTTTCTCAAAATCATCCGGATGGGTGATGCTTCATTTAATACTAATGACAGGTATAATTTTTGAAATAATCTGTGTATAATTTTTAAAGACGAATATCCAGGTTACAGAGAGTGGTTTTTTCAAAATCATCCGGACGGATGATACGTTTTCAACTTCATTTAATATTAATGGCAGATGTAATTTTTGAAATAACCTGTGTATAATTTTTAAAGACAGGGACCAGGTTATAAAGAGTGATTTTCTCAAAATCATCCGGATAAGTGATGCGTTTTTCACTTCATTTAATATCAATGGCAGGTCTAATTTTTGAAATAATTTGTGTATAATTTTTAAAGACAGGGACCAGGTTGTAAAGAGTGGTTTT
>JAAEMD010000081.1 GCA_024225875.1 bacterium | reverse complement strand
TTGGAATCTAGAGGATAAAAACTGTTCTTTTCTCCCGTCCTTAAGTTACGCGTGAGACGGTGGCAATCGCCCCGGTAACCATGAGGATAAAGTTATGTCTAATACAGACGACCCAAGCAAAGAAGAACAGACCCGAATAAAGCGACGTAAAGTCGTTAAACATCTAGTCAAGCCATGTAAATGGCTTACTAAACTCTTGGCTTTCTATAGATTTTATAGATGGGTTGAGGACCCGATAGGCAACTTTTTGGAGTGGCTCGTCGAGGGTGATGGCTCGGGACCTCTAGATAACTATATCGTTGGAGGAATAAAAACTGAGAACACGGAACCGTTATCCCAAAGAACAATCGCCCTTATATAGATTACAGGCAAAAAAGAAGCTAGCCGAGTTACTCGGTATGGACCTTAAAGCCTTACGGAGCTTATCCGAAAACGAAAATAACTTCCGAATATTCACTATTCAAAAGAATGGTAAAAGCCGAGAAGTCCAAGTCCCGAAGCCAACCTTAGAGCAGCTCCACAAGAGGCTATTTAACCTCTTACAGCGAATTGAAACTCCTGAATACCTGCATTCAGGAGTCAAGAAAAAATCTCATATAACGAATGCCATGGCCCACGAAGAAGGCTCCGCGCTAGTCAAACTCGATATTAAGAAATATTACCTGTCAACGAAACGAGAAGCCGTCTATCAGTTTTTCAGGTCCTGTTTATTCTGCTCACCTGATGTATCAAAAATAGTTACAAATCTAGCGTGTGTTAATGGCCATATCCCGACGGGGAGTCCTTTAAGTCAGATCTTAGCGTTCTTTTCGTCTTTGCCGATGTTCGAAAAAATAGGCGAGTTGTCCGCTACTAATCAGATAACCTTTACGGTCTATGTGGATGACTTAACGTTTTCAGGAAAGACTGTCTCAGGGGCTTTTATATGGGAGGTTAAGAAGCTAATACACGGTTACGGTTATCAGTATCATAAAGAGTTTTCTCGCCCTCCGGAAAAGACCAAGCTAGTGACAGGCGTCGCAATTAACGATAAAGGCTTACAGGTCCAAAATAAGCACCATGAAGCGATCCACGAGTTATACGTCGAGTACATCGAAGGACGCCTAAAACCTGAAAACAAGGCGAAGCTACTCGGGATGTTAAGTTCCGCTTCTCAGGTTAGCAGACGTTACGAATCAATCTTTCGGCATTTATTAAGGTTGGAGAAATGATGAATGGTCGGTGAGCCAACTTCCTCTTGTTCAAAAGCGGGTTTGTCTAACTGTATCTTCACAAACAATAATGGTGAGCTAATTTGCTTACCTTTTCAATGTTATGAATTGAGAAGAGAGTTCTTAATTTTTAATACCTTCTCCCCCCCTCCCAATCTATAATTATCATTTTAAACTATAAAAAATCTGATCAATAACATGAAAATACTCTCTTAATTGGCTACTCATTAAAATAATTTCGAGAATTTTTTTACTCTAATCTCACTTACCTTTTCATCTAAGTTAACTAAATTACTTTATAAGCAGTTGTTTTGTTTTATATCTTAATTTTGTATTAATTAACTTCTTTAAAAAATCTGAAAATATCTTTTTTTGTCATAAATATTCTTTTTAATCAAAGGGTTGTAAATTTAAAAGTTGCTGTTATATTTCTTTTTGTCTTCTGTGTTGAGTAGAAATTAGAATGCTTCGTAAAAAATTTTATTTTATTGGAAATAAACTGGATGCTGTTGTGACAGATGAAAGTGGTACTGTTTATCCTTCAATTGCTTTGTATGCTCGTGATTTAAAAAGTCGAGGTTATTCATCAAGTACAATTAAAGTTTATCTTGAGCATATATTACGCTTTCTTAACTATTTACATCGTGCTTATGAAATAGAGTCAGTAAAGAGAATCATAACAGATTCTATTATTGAAGATATTATATATTCATATAATTCATACCTGACTTTCGGTGTTGATTCAGATATTGCACTGGCTAAAAAAATTGCTATAGAAAATAAAAAGAATAAAAATACAGCGTATTCTTCGATTTCAGTTATAAATGCAGCATTAACGAGTTTTATTCAATACTACGAATTAAAAATAGAGTCATTCGAAAACCCAAAAATCAGCAGAATACTCAAAATTCAATATCGTGATGTCACTACTTTTGAAGCAAAAAAAGTAAAGGAAAATAGTTTGCTCGGAGGTGTAATAGCTAAAAGCCCTGATAACCTTAAAAAAGTCAGGCTTGGTATTCTAAAGCGTGTCGTAGACCGGTCGAGAAAAAATGTCAGACACTTTCCTCTTGATTGTATCGCAAAGCTTATTGATGCTGCTACGAGTTACAGAGATAAGACTATATATGCATTCTTAGCAGCCTCAGGTTGTCGAGTCCACGAGTGTCTTCAGCTCACAATATCAGATATCAATCAAATGAATTATGAAGTTGAGCTAAACAGTCCTTGGGCAGATAAGAGCAGGCTAAAAGGGCTTTCAGAAAAAGAAGCCGAGCAACTTTGCTGGAAAGGTAGACAAACGAAAATGACATTTTTAATTGAACCCTTTAAGTCGATCTTTTTTAAAAATCTTGAGAAGTACCTCAGATATGAAAGAAATAATATGATGCCCCATAAATTTATTTTCCAAAACCAAAAGACGGGAAAACCTTATTTCTTATCAGATCGCAGTAGTCGAGAAAAACAATTTAAAAAGCACGCTAGTGTCTCTTGTGATGGAAATATTGAAGGTATTTCAATTCACTCTCTTAGACATAGCTACGGTGTATATACTTTGAATTATCTTCCACTGCCGCAAGGTGACTATGGCTTAAATATATCTTATGTAAAAATTTTAATGGGCCATGCTTCAATTAAATCAACCGAAATATATGCCAAAGCAGATCAGGATCTATTGTTAGCCCAAATTGCTTATGCGAATGAAGAAATGTTTTCGAGAGAAAAAATTAATATTCATGAAATCAGAATTAAATATCATGAAAAAGAATTAAAAAAACTAGAAAAGCTCCTACCCAAAAAAAATAATAAGGAGACTGTAAATGTTTAATGCTACTAATGAGTTAATTTTACTTTTATCTAATAAAGAGTTATCAGATGCTATTCATTTAGCTTTTAGAGATACTTTCAATGTTATACGGGGGGATCTGAAAGTTTCTGCTAGTTCTATTACGACGAAGACTAACAGCAGATGTGCAATTTACAAATTTTACCACAACCACGAGTTGAACTCAGAGCTATTTACTGAGCAATGGCTGCATGATGTATTTGCTATAAGTGATGAGCCTCAAGACTCAACCTCGTTAAATAGTTTTAGAAAGTTCTTGCCTTATATTCCTAATAGTAATCAAGCTGCATTTACCAAAGCTTTTTTTAAGCCGATTAAGTCTGGGCTGAGAGTTTTCTTTTATGCGCTTTATGCTAGAAAAGCTATTTTATTACCTACTTCATACGCATTCCCAAAATCAAGTAAAAACCGTATTTGGTTTGAGCATGCAATAGAGATCTATCCAGAGCTATTAGCGCTTTTCAGAAATTGCTTTATGAATAAATCTTCAAAAATTGATGACTTATCTGAATATTTACCAGATAGTGATAATACTTACTGTCGAGATTATGCATATAAGATTTTCATCGCGTCGACATGGTATACAATTGAAGATATCGATATTGATGAGGTAATCGCGTTTTCAAAAGCTATGTATCAAAAGAAAATCGATGATTCTGCATATCATTCACCGCATTATAGTCTACCGTTTCATCATGTATTAACAACTTTATATCGATATGCACCTGAACGATGTAACTTTGATATAGATAGAATTAGCTTTTTATTAAATACTAATCGCTCTCTCACAATTCATAACATCGATGATTTACTAAAAAATGATAACAATGAAAAAGCTTCGACTTGGATTGAGCTGCAAAGAGCATATTTGAAATATCGAAGTAGAAACTTTATGTCTACTGAACGCAATGATACAAGGGCGCTTGGCCTACTTAATAAATATTTATTTGTAGATTTATTTCAATCTGCTGGAGATAAAGCGGTACCTTCCTGTCCTATAGGTTTTAATCGAATTTTTATTGACGGAAACCAAGATTTTGGTGGAAATATCCCATCATTATTAACTAGCATCAAAGGTAATAATGGTGAATCATCGTATTACAATAACTTAAAATCAATTTCTTTATTTTTTGAGTGGCTCGAAGAGCAAAAAGGAAATGAGTATACATCCGGTTTCATTAACCCTATTTCAAAACTTGATTTTCCTCTCAGCAAAAAAAACAATAAGGGAACGAATAAGAAAATCTTTCCCTCTCGGTGTTTTGCTGCAATTCACTCACTTGTGCATGCACTATGTGAGTTCTTTTATTATTTAATTGACTCGGGAAAGTATGAAAGACAGTTATCGTATCAATTTTCATACTATGATACTCAAAAACTAGGCTTTACTCCCATTTACTATAACAGCGACGGCAAAATTATACCGATCAAAGCAATACCTTCTCGCCTACTAACAAATGTTGTCTCAAAGCGTGACGGTAAATTATATGATTACCCTTGTTTTCAAGGGTTATTTCTACTGGCTGTCGCATTAGAAACTGGACTAAGACATAGACATATCAGATGGCTAGATAGAGATACTTTCGATAAGCATTTAAAAGATGAGACTGATAGTGTTTTGTCTGAGTTAAATTTAGATTCTGATTTTATTGAAGTATCTACAGATAAGGTCAAAAAGTCTGGCTGGACACCTTTCGTCAGCTCGAGAGTTATTAAGCTTTTAAAGCGCTTGAAGTCTTTTCAAGACTCTCTTGATATTGTTGTCCCAGAGTTGGCGTACAACGGCTATAAAAATTCGCCCTACAAAAAAATTCGCCCATTGTTTCACTTGGCCTCTGTCGGCGATAGTAAGCCATTTAGTTATTCTAGAACTGTTACATTGTATCGCAATATTCAATTGTTTTTTGATTTACATGTTGCGATGAAAAAGGTTAATGCTAAGCCTCTTAACCCTTTGCCAGAATCCATGAGTACGTTTATTGATGAGTATAAGAATAATGAAGAGCTATACAGTGACTCTAAAAATCAAGATGACTTAAATTTTCTGGAAGAAATTGCTGTAGGTGATAACTTTGATCAACTCGAAAAAGATTTAATCAAAGATTCTTTTTCTTTAGCGACACATTATGAAACAGATTACACGCCCCACGGTACGCGATCATCTGTCATTAGTGAGAAAATTAAAGTACTGCCGCCTTGGGTTATTGCTGAGTTTATTTCTGGTCATGAATCTTTAGCAGTTTTACATCACTATGTGCAGCTCGATAAAGATGATGTTCTCGAAATATTAGAGAGTCAGTCACAAAGCTTGAGAAATGGCAATATTTCTACAAATGATGACCTGTTTAATTTTCAAAATACAAAAAGTATCGAAGTAAATACTAAGCTGAAAAAGGTTGTTGATACAGAACCGAGTCTAATTAGAGGGGTCTTCGGTGGTACTTCATTTAGTGAGGTTTCCGAATCAGGTAATGGAAAAGTTAAAAGTGGTATCAACTTAATTGATGTAACCCCAACTTCTAATATGTCTTTTATGTCTACGCATATTTGCCCATTTAATGGCCAATGTCCTGCGGACATTCTTTCTGATTGTGGTAAATATAAGTGTGGTCAATGTTATTACTCAATAAAAACAATAGATCATATGCCACGGATTTTAGCTGAAATACGCAAATTAAATAGTGAAGTGAAAAGTTATCAGACTCAAATTAATCTATTGAATAGTGAATCAGAGCGTGATGAATCAAGCATTGATAAACTAGATCGCGAAAAAAATGAAGTAGCAATGGAATTAGCTGCTTGGATTCATACTTACCAAATTTTGCAAATTAAGTACGATGAATTCATAAAAAGTGAAGAATCTCACTTGTCACATAGCAATTATGTTGTTGCTAAACCTTTTATGCTGCACAAGAGCTTTCTTAAAACAACTGAAGAGAGCCCACAGGCCACTGAATTTTTGTTAAGAATGAATGATGCAAAGATGTTTAAAGAGTATTTTACACCATCATTGAAAGCTGAAATTTTACATATTCGAAATCGAATACTCATAAACCAACAGAAATTTGCACAGCTTTTAGCAAATACTGAGTCATTTTGTCTAATCGATGAATTGCGAGGACTTGTCAGAGATATTGCAGAGAAGGAAGGGCTATCTAAGGATGAAGTAATTATTCATTTGAGAAAGCCATTTGAAAATAATAAGTTAAATGGCATCGGGCTGAGGCATCTACAAAATGGCTAGTGGGGCAAATAAGGGGACTAATAGATTCAAGACATCTGTTGATATTAGAGTGCAAAATCGAATAAGTAAGCTTAAGAATATATTAAGCACTTTAAAAAGCTCACATATTGTTTTTGATAACGTAAGTGCTTTGGCAAACTACACTGTAGCAACCTTTAATTCTATGATTGATATTGAAGAAGGTCAGGCAGCATCTACGCCAAAAAAAGGTGAAGGGAAAATAGATCGAACTACTCTGCTGAGAAAAAATGGAAAGTATCGATATTTACTTGATAGCTATTTTGTTAACTCAGAAAAACGTGATTTAACTTCACAGAATGTTCAGCTTTTAACTGAGCAGCTTGAGTTATTAAATCTTCGAAATGAAATTAAAGCTCTTAATAAATTTATTGATCTAAATTTAAATACTGATAGCCAAAACCTTGTTGCTTCGACAAAAAATAAGGGAAACTCAGCTATATTCGAAGATAATAATTATAACCACACGGAAGCCCTTGATGCTTGTCATAAAGTTATAATGTTTATCATTGAAGCTACCGAAGGATTACTAATTTTAGAAAACGAGGGGATAGCTAATGTTATACACCAAGGAAGAGATCGAACAGTTGTTGATTCCAAACTTTTAAAAAAAACTAAAATTAAAGACTCACAAGTATTCAAGGGGTATAGCAATGAATAAGGAAAGACTATCTCCTAACGTAAAGGCTAAAATAAATAGAGATAATTATGCGGCATATGTAGCAAATCTTTTGGCAACAAACACTAAATTTCCAGTTAATCAGTTTGGTGACGCTAATATTTCTCTTATTGCCAAAGAGTGCGGTTTTAAGAGAGGAGTGATTCAAAATAAAGAATCTTTAATGGGGCGACAATTTCAATCAGATTTGGAAAGGATTGGGACGGAGGTTTCTCCTACAAAAGAAACAGAATCTAAGCTTGAGGTTCAAGCTAAGAAGCTAACTCAAAATACATCAAAATTGGAAAAAGAATTAGAAAGAACCACTGCCGAAATTGAGCAGCTAAGAAAAGAGCTAGCATTAGCGCAAAAGGAAATCACCTTATTAATAAATCGCAAAGAAGAAAGTGAGTATAAATTTCAACACCTGCTCGAAACAGGCAGAAGAGCATTTTCATGAGAGGCTCCTTTAATGAAACAGTTCAAATCGGAAGTGTCTATGCAGGAAGTTTTGGTGGTGCAATTTTTACAGGAACAGTATTGGGACGAAAATATCCACTCAAGTTTCGCGCAAATTACAAAATACTGACTAGAACTCCAGAGTCAGGAGAATTTTGGTCCATAAAAGGTGAAATAATTCGCACAGAAAAGTATGGAAAGAATGTCATTGTCAGCGAATGCATAATAGTTCCACTTCCAGCAGATAATTACTTAAGTAGCCTTTTAATCAAACATCCTAATTTCAGAGGTATTCACTTAGGCCCTAAAAAAGTAAAACAATTAATAGAAAAAATAGGCTCCAGTCAGTTAGTTCGCTTATTGGATGCGGGTGATTACTCCGTTATTGCAAACACTATAGCCCTGCCTATAGCCAAAGCTCTTTGCTCTAAATGGAATCCCTTGCATGAAGAAATGAAACTTGCACACTTCCTCATGGAAAATCATTTAGATCCTTCTCTTGCGAAGAAAATAATTAAAGTCTGCAAATACAATTCTTTAGAGCGCATTCAGAGTAACCCTTATGGTTTATTAGCCTTCGGTTCAATTACAAAAAACTTCTGGAATGCAATTGATAAAACTGCGCTGCAACTTGGATTCTCCAATGAATCAATAGAGCGAAAAGTTGGGGCTGTTGAGTATGTTTTATATCAGCACTTGATGAATGGCGATACAGCTATGTCAGAGCATCATCTCCAATCAAACGTATCTAGTCTGATAGGCATAGGAAATAGTAAAAATGCGATTGATGAAGCATGTAAAGTCCGTGCCGTTTGCTTCTTTACAAAAGATAAAGAAAAGTACTTTCAAACAGCAGGTGTTGGATATATTGAAGCCCTGTTAGAAGAACAAATCAGTAATCTTAAAAAGCAAAGGTTGATAACACGAGTAAAAGTAAAAGAACTTGTGAGTGCAATTGAACTCTACAGTGTTCAAAATCACAGAGATGTTGGTTATCCGCTGACAAATGAACAGAAATCAGCAGTGAAAATGTCATTAACTAGCCGGATATCTGTTATCACTGGTTATGGTGGCACTGGTAAAACTACTGTACTGAAAGCTGTTGTTGATATTGCTGAACGATTTTCTCGAAACGTTTATATTCTTGCTCTAGCAGGCAAAGCCAAAGAGCGAGCTAGAGAAGCAACTGGACGTGATGATATAACTTTTACAATTCATGGCTTCATCAAACAATTAGCCAATGCTAATACAACTCTGCAAATGCATAAGCCGATCATTATAATTGATGAAGCTAGCATGGTTGATATTTCACTAGCCAGTAGACTTTTAAGACATTTAGAAAACACCAATTTTTCTTTACTGTTAGTAGGTGATACAGGTCAATTAAGCCCTGTTGGATTCGGTTTATTCTTTCACGTTTGTGTAGGCCGATTGCCAACTTCAAACTTAACGGAAGTTCACCGACAAACCCAAGGTAGCCCAATACATCAATTGTCAATGTCAATTCGCAATGGAGTTATCAGTAATATTCCGAAATGGAACAAAGAAGACGAAGGAGTATTTTTTGTTCCATGCGAGCCGAATCAAAAAGATCTTATAAAGAAAATAATTGAAATTTCTAAAACTCATATTGGTCAAGTTATCAGCCCTCATGCTTCTCATTCGATGATTGATAACACCAAAGCTATAAATCAGTCGATGCAGTTCGTGTGCAATCAAGGTGATGAAGATCAAAGCATCAAACTAGGTAGTAGTATTCTTAAAGAAAATGATCCCATAATTGTTACTTCCAATAATTACGAATTAGAGCTATTTAATGGAATGACAGGAAGTATCATTGGTGTTGAATTTCATGAAAATACAGAAAATATTATTGCAGAGTTTAATAATAGAGTTTATACGTTGTCTAAAGATCAATGCTTCGAGTTAGGGATTAATTTGGCGTATGCAATAACTATTCATAAATCTCAAGGTTCAGAGTATGACAATACTATTATTTGTTGTGTTAAAGAGTCTAAGCTTCTGGAGCGTAGTATGATTTATACTGCGCTAACTCGAAGCAAGAAACGTGCAATTTTTGTTGGTGAGTATGAGGTTTTCAAAAGAGCAATTAAGAAATTACCTCGTTCAGAAACGATCATTCATGGGTTTAATATTGATTAATATTTTCGATATGTCGCATATTCATTAATGATAATTTATTGGTAAAGGTAAAATAAATGAAGAATGTTAATTCTCGTTGCGAAAATATACCAGATTTCATTACTGTAATCTCGGATGGTAAATTAACAGCTAATTCAGATCCCTTTGCTGAAATTGCTTTCGTAGAACTAGGAGTCACTCCGAATGCTCTGAATGCTTTCGTCAACATTATTGGTTGGGAGATAAGAGCTTTTGCTGAGGCTATAGGTACAAAAGAGAGAAAATTAAGACTTAATATGGAGCATAGATTAGATAAACAAGTAAGTGAAAATTTAATGGAAATTGCGAAATTATGTGCTTTCGGGACTTCATACTTTGATAGCATAGATATTTGGAATCAATGGTTGAATACACCTCATATTCAATTTAATAGCCATAAACCATATTCAGTTATTCATACAATTCGTGGTCGTGAATTGATAAAAAGTGTTATTACTAAGCTGCGTTATGGCTTTACAGCATAAACGAATTTTATCTTCTCAAAAGCAGTAACCTTTCATATTAGACCTACTCTTTCCTTGATGTAACCTTTTGTCAATTCTATATTTTCATTACAACTTATTGTAAAAATATAATTGTTCATAGTGTTTGATAGCTAATCTATTAAAATTAATGTATCGATTTCATAAGCAAAGTGTGTTCAGATATTTTATAAATCTATTGTTAAGTAATTTATTTACTTGAAAGAAGAAAATAAAACATCATGTGAAGCTTCACATGTATCAGTGCATATAACAGGGAGAAGATTTAAAGATGCCATCAAAAGCACTTGAGGGTCTAGTTACTACTTCTGGTTGGAAAATAGGTAAAATGATAAATACTACATCCGGTACTGGTGGTAATTTTTGTACCCGGTATACAGCTATTTCGCCAGAAGGAAAAATTGGTTTTCTAAAAGCAATGGATTTATCTAAGGTAGCCTCAAAATCACTTACAGAGATGAATAAAACTATCTCCGAGTATTTGTTTGAGCAAAATATTTTAGACCACTGTAAGGACAGGAAATTAACTCGTGTCGTTACTCCATTGGATAGTGGAGAAATATCCAGTCCAGTTTCCTTTCCTCCGCTAAATCGAGTTTTTTATATTATTTTTGAGCTTGCAGAAGGAGATCTTAGGTCTCAATTCATTAATAGTGATATAGAGTCATGGAAAAATGTTTTTAAGTCTCTTCATCATGTTGCTGTAGGAATAAAGCAATTGCATCAGATCGGAATTGCCCACCAAGATATAAAACCTTCTAATGTTTTATGTTTTGAAAATGAGCAGTCAAAAATATCAGATCTGGGAAGAGTAACAGATGCTAAAGGCGAGTCACCTTTTTCGGCATTAAGCTTTACTGGAGATAGATCTTACGCACCAATAGAGGTGCATTACAGAATACCTATCACAGATTTTATTGATCGGAGATTATCTGATGTTCATATGTTTGGAAGTCTGATATATCACGTCATTTCAAAGGCTCAAATTACCCCTGTGTTGATCGAAGAGTCTAGACTTTTGATGCCACATATAGATCGTGCAACATATGAAGAGGCATTACCTTTTATAAAATCAGCATTTGCGACCATTATAAATAGGTTTAGAGAAGATTGTGCGACTTTGTTTGGAAAAGAAATAGCTTCTGATTTAGCTGAAATGGTGAACGAGTTATGTTACCCAGATCACCTTATAAGAGGGAATGGGAAATATGCACATAAAGTGATGAGGCTTTCAATGGAAAAGTATATTAGCAAAATGGCAGGTGTACTTAGAAAGTGTCAAATTAAGGGGATCCAGTGATATGGCTCATAACATATTGATGATGGACAATAGACAGCTCATCCCTCGCTGGCATACGTCGAGAAAACTTTTTAGATTTAATTACCCTACAAAAAATATTGTTCGCAATGAAGGACTTTTTGAAGAAGATTTCTGGTTTAAGAAATCCGTTGAACTCTGGAAAGCAGAGCGCAGTATACCGAATGCTATAGATGTTTTTGTTAGGTTTATTCAAGCTGATGAAAGAAATCACCCATTATATCTAGAAATTAACAGAATTTTACTTGATAACTATGAAACTTTACCTAATTCAGTTAAGCATCTCGTTTGTCCTGAACTGAGAATGTTGGATAATTATAATTCATACTCTACAGATGCAGGCAAGGTTAGGTTAATTATTCAAAAGCTTAAGAAACTCGTTCATTTTAACCCGAGGGATTCTTTAAGTTGGATGGATTTAGGCTTTTATTACTCTATATTAGGCGAAATGAATAAAGCAATGCATTCTGTTGATGTTGCGAAAAATATTGATCCTAACCATGCCTTTATAGCAAGGTCTTACGCTAGGTTTCTCGTTCATATTGGAGACCCTGAGCAGGCATCGTGGTATTTGAAAAATCGACCAAATTTGAATTCTAATCCATTAATAATGAGTGCGTATACGGCGATATCTAGCGCATTTGAAATTCGAAACCCAAGCATTAAAAAAGCTGTATCGTTGATAGATAATTGGGGTGGTGATAATGCGATGGTTTCTGAATTAGCAGCTTGTGTAGGAACAATAGAGTTTAATAACGGTTCTATCAAAAAAGCGAAAAAGCATATTCAAGTAGCACTGACAGATCCTTCTGAAAACGTTATCTCTCACGTTCACTGGTTACACCATAAACATAACATAACTTTTAAAAATATGCCTCATCCTTCAGAATCAATAGAGGGGGGGGTTAATGATTTATATCAAAAGAAAAAATTTGAAGAATGCAGAGGCAAACTTATTGATATGCATCAATTTCAGCCGTATAGCGCAGGCCCAATAGTAGACGCTGGTTATTTAAGTATTGCTGCACTTGACGACCCCAATTTCGTTATTCAATTGTCCGATAAGAGAATACCTCATTCCCATATGAGATTTGGGGAGCTCAATAACCTGATAGTTGCTAAATTACTTTTAAAGCAAACAAAAAACCTTGATGTTGATTTGAGGCTTTTAGCAAAAAGGGTTGACGTTGAAGATACTAATTGTTCTGCAACATTTAAAGCAACCATAGGAATGGCTTTCATGGAAAGCGGGATGATTGTTGAAGGTAAAAAGCAATACGATGAGTCTATAGAAATGCTAGCTCGAAAAGGTTTATACCGCTCTCTTTGTTTAGCTAAACATTTTTATGCGAAGCAAGTTGAGAGATACGATAAAGATAAAGCGCAGCAATTGAAATTAGACGCAATTAGACTAGCCAAAAAACATAATGTCTTAGAAGTTTGCTAGTTAATGAAGTGAGCAATTAAATTGGTAATTACAAACGTTATAAGTTAAGTATGCACTTTTGGTGCATACTTAACTTTAGTTCAGAAACACGTGCTCATCTTTCTTAAATCAATGCATCAGAACTGTTTGCTAGCTACAGTCAGTATTGGTTTTAAGTCTTTTAATACCACATAACGGTTCAAGTCTGGGAGGGGCCACCATTTTCTTGCTGTAAAAAACCAAAAACCAAAGCTTAAATCTATCTCAAGCAGCTGCGTTCCACTATTGTTCCACCTCTTTTTTATCTT
>JAAEMD010000080.1 GCA_024225875.1 bacterium | reverse complement strand
TATATTTCTGTTACGTCCATCATGTTTTTAGTGCCTCCTTAAATATTCTTTTTTCTACTAATATTTTACTTGAGGCACTCTTCTTTTACTCATGGATAGTTCATGTTTTGTTCGTTGCTTATCCAAAACTGAGGTTATTTAGTTCTATGTTCTAAGTTATTTAGTTCTATGTTCTAAGTTATTGCCAGATTACCAGCTATACATTCCGGGCATCTCATATTTTAGATGGTAATAATATCAACTATTGATATCAACTTAATACTAATACATATATAATATGACGTTTGTGTGTCGGGTACTTATCAACACTATTGTGGGCCAGTTTGAAAATCTTATTCTGGCTGTTGATTCGTCAAGCAGTGAATTGTACCAAGACCCCAGACTAAATCTACAGAATGTATACCAGCTGTTTTTCTATCCGGAAACAGGTCAGATATAATTCCTAATGCTTCTCTGTCATTTGGATCATTAAATGTTGGTACCAGCACTACATTATTAGCGATATAAAAGTTCGCATAACTTGCTGGCAGCCTGACACCTTTATAATAAACAGGTTCCGGCACAGGTATATCAATACAGTTTATTGATGATCCGTCCTCTAATTTCATTATAGAAAGCAGCTCTTTATTTTCTTTTAAATTTATATAATTTTCATCAAGAGGATTTTTTTCCTGGCATAAAACTACAGTATCTCTACTGACAAAACGACATAAATCATCAACATGACCATGCGTATCGTCACCCAGAATACCTTTATCCAGCCATAATATACTGGTTACGCCTAAATATTTCCTTAATATATCCTCATACTCACTTTTAGTAACGCCAGGGTTTCTAACTTGAATATTTTCATCTAACAAACATTCTGCAGTAGTAATTAAGCTGCCGGTACCATTTACATCAAAAGCTCCGCCTTCTAAAACAAATCTGTCTTTATGATCATCATTAATAAAAGGATTAATAACAGGCATATTTAGTTCTGCTGCCAGTTTTTTAGCCGCCAGATCATCTTTCTGCCATTCTTTGTATCTTGCCCAGCTGTTAAATTTAAAATTACACACTACAGTTTCATCTGAAACAGTATCTTTTAAAAAAACAGGCCCAAAATCACGTATCCAGCTTCTATCCGTTTTAACTATATGAAATCTTACGCTTGTAAGATCAACAGCCGTGTCTCTTAGAATCCTCCGTACTTTGAGCTTTTGTGACTCAGACTGAATTATTATACATACCTGCTCTCCTGATACTATATGACGAACAATTTCAGCAAAAACAAAATCAACAGCAGCCATTTTCCCAGGCCAGTCATCACTATTATGCGGCCATGCCAGCCAGGTAGCTTTATGTTTCGACCATTCGGGCATTCGTTTCAAGTTATATTTCATCTCTTTTTTCATTGAATCAATCTATAAATTTTCTTAGTAAACCATCATAAGAATCTATTCTTCGGTCACGAAAAAAAGGCCAGGTCTGCCTTACATCTTCAATTACAGCTGTTTGAATATCAGCGTATACTATTTCTTCTTCATTACTGCCTGCCCTGCCAAAAACACAACCATAAGGATCTGATATGAAAGAGTTACCCCAGAACTCAATACCTTCTTCATCAGGATAAGGTTTCTCATACCCTGCCCTGTTTACAGCTGCTGTATAAAGGCCATTTGCTATAGCATGGCTGCGCTGAACAGTTATCCAGGCATCAAGCTGTTTTTCACCGTACTCTGTCTTTTCTGAAGGTAACCATCCAATAGCGGTTGGATAAAATATAATATCAGCACCCTGTAATGCTATCATTCGTGCAGCTTCCGGAAACCACTGGTCCCAGCATATTAAAACACCAATCCTGCCGTATCTGGTATCAAAAACCCTGTATCCCTGATCACCAGGTGTAAAATAATATTTTTCATAAAAACCAGGATCGTCCGGTATATGCATTTTACGATAAAAACCAGATAAGCTGCCATCAGCATCAATAACTGTTGTTGTATTATGAAAGATTCCTTTAGTTCTTTTCTCAAAAAGAGATGCAATTATTACTACACCAAGTTCTCTGGAAAACTCCTGTAATTTATCAGTAGCCGGGCCTGGTATTGATTCTGCCAGTCTAAAAGCAGACTGATTTTCTTTTTGACAAAAATAAGGGGTTAAAAAAAGTTCCGGCAAACAAATAATATTTGCTCCATTAGATGCAGCTTTTTTTAAAAAACTCCCTGCCCTGTACAGGTTATCTACTTTATTTTCTAAAGGTTTAGTTTGTATAAGAGCTATTTTATATTTCATTTTTGTAAAGTATATAAA
Organism: bacterium; assembly: GCA_024225875.1. Classification (GTDB taxonomy): domain Bacteria; phylum Margulisbacteria; class Marinamargulisbacteria; order JAAEMD01; family JAAEMD01; genus JAAEMD01. Next base: position 161 of record JAAEMD010000080.1, on the reverse strand, counting down.
ACTTTATTCAAAAAGCGAATAAGCTATTATATATAGCCGGTACAAATTTAACTGTCCGTTTAAATGTCTGAATGCAGTGTACTTGCGTACATTAACGAAGTCATTTGAAAACTTTAGTGTCGGACATTTTATTTTGGAACAGCTATAACTGTATTTCACAT
>JAAEMD010000079.1 GCA_024225875.1 bacterium | reverse complement strand
CCTTGCACGCAGAAGGTCATCGGTTCGATCCCGGTCATCTCCACCATTCATTTATACCATAAAATTAGCTTCGAAACATCGATATCCGCCTGGATATCCACTTGACTTTTCCAATAAGAGAAATATTAAATAGTGGTACAATAGTGGTACAAATTATTTTTTTTATCCCCTGCGCCGTAAAACCCTCATCTTCAGGCGAGGGCTATAAGGCGCAAGCTAACGGGGTGTGTCTTGTTGCTCAATGTACTGTCTAACAATATCAATAGGTGCCCCACCACAAGAAGCAATTGTTTTGTTTTTCCATGAGCCAATGATATAATGCTGATGTAGTTGATCAATATCTTAGCGTGGGGGCACTGCGTGTTAGCCTGTGGAGAGATGGCATTGGAACTCTCTTTGAAGCAGGAACCTAAGACTGCGTGAGCAGCTTGGAATCTCCTTCCTTTAGGTGGGAGAGGATGTCAATGAGAAGGGTCATATGCCTGCACTAATAACCAAAGAAAAATTTATCAAAAAAACCAGTCAAAAAGAAACATTTTATTATATAGTTGAAAACTATACAGAGATTCAGGACGGTAAAAAAAGATATAAACGCAGAACCCTAAAATCTCTTGGGCGCATATCAAAAAGACAGGCAAATATTGAATTGGCACGATTCATTGACAATCCAATAGCAAAATTAGAAAACACCATAAATACAAATATGCTATTTACTACAGCATTAAAAATAGTTGACGATAGTATCAAAAAAACCATTAACATCAACATAAAAGAACGCACATACGAATTATTTCAATATGGTGCGAATTTTTGTGAAGAATATTTTTTTAATCATATATTGAAGGATATAGGATTCATAGAAATTGAAAATTTCAAACAATGGTTGGAAGAAAAAAAACTAAGCGCCAGAAGCAAAAATATCGTTCTTATCCAATTAAGAAAGATATTTAAATATGCTGTTAAGCGACAATGGATCAAATTTTTACCACTAATTGAATCAGTGAAAGAATCAAAGTCAAATACGATTGACAGACTTACAGACGAAGAAATAGCCCTCATTTTAGAATGCGACAACCAGAAATTAAAGTTTTACATTAAGTTCATGCTTTTAACTGGGCTTAGACCAGCAGAATTTAAAATACTAAAGTGGAGTCACATCAGTTATGAAGAAAAATATATCCATATCAT
>JAAEMD010000078.1 GCA_024225875.1 bacterium | reverse complement strand
AGTTATCGGATGAGAGAAGAGAAACAATAATTATAATTTAGCCGGGCTGGCAGTTCAAAAATAGTGATCTGTCAGTCTTTTTTAACATACATTTTTAAACCAGGGACTTTATGACATTTTCACACCCCCGCCAACAACTACATTTAAACACTTTATTTGGAACGGCCTGTTTTAAAGGAATCTTTGTTTTCCGTGAGCACGAACATGAAACTATGATCGTCCCAACCAACTTATCATTGATATCAAGATCAATTTTGGGTTTTTTCATTTTACTCTCCTCGTATTTGTTTTTCTTGCTAACCCTCAAACCCCGCGGTTAGCCCAAAAAAGGATTTGTCAGGTGTTAAAATTGTAGTAGAAGCTCAGACTTAAGAAAACGTTAAAGGTGGTGTCTCACCTCTAACGCCCACTACCTATACCAAAAAAATAATAACAATTTTAATGGCAATTGCTATTACAATAGGGTGTATTCTGATATTCAGTTTGATCATCATCAAAATGTCCTCCAAAGTTAAATCTAAAGTGCTTTCAAAAAAACGGGATCAACCGTTTTTTTGCGCCCCAAAATGATTTATATCATTTTGGAAGGGTGGATCAGATATCACCTGATGTCCTTCTTTTTCTTAACTTTTGAAAGATCAGAACTTAATACTTTCTTACAAGTACAAAATAATTGTGTCAAGAAAATCGTGTCAAACTCCTTTTAAACAAATTAAATACGTCCGTATTTTTCGGGAGGATGAGCAAAAGACTCCTCCATAAAAGAAAAATCTATATTTTGAGTGTGATTGTCTTTGATATTTTTATATATTGTGCTCTTGAATAGAAAGTGCACATTTTTATATAAAAAGTGCACATTTTTATATAGAAAGTGCACATTTTTTATATAAAAATGCACACTCTTTATGATGGTTTATATTGGATTGAAGTCTAATTTTTCTTTTTATTTCAAATAGATATAATTTAAAAATTAAAAATTAAAAATTGGTTCATATTTTGCTGATAGCTTATAGTAGATCAGGAAAAACTGTCTAAACTTCCAGTGATAAAGACAGAGGTAGTTCTAATTTCGTATTACGGTT
>JAAEMD010000077.1 GCA_024225875.1 bacterium | reverse complement strand
CATGGGGGCGACATAAGACCACACCCTCGCTCAAATATAAAGCTTGTTATTAGCATGGAGATAATAACTGACATTGCAATTCTATGTCAATTTTTAAAAACTGGTTTATCGAGTATTATAATCAATTTGATGGTTTCACCGCCAGAAGTAACATTGGTTTAGAAAAAACAGTGGAATACTTTAAAAAATTAGGGATTAATGAATTTGTAAATTTGCTTACTTGCACTGATAACTACAATTGTGCCAGGTATCCGGAAGCAAAATCACCCAATGCCGCAGAATTCATACCCACTTGGATGTTCGCTCGACCAACATTTGAAGGATTAAGATTATCACTATCGGAATCTTCTCGATTAGAATACAGCAAGGAGAAACCCAGCACTTGGTCAGAATATATCAAAAAAGTATCGCTAAAAAATGAAATTATCAACATTGATGTCGAATTAACTCCTGGGTTAAATGTTGTGATTGGAGATTCTTCCAGCGGGAAAACATTATTTGTAGATTCATTGTATAATAAGATAAATGAAAATTTTGACGAAAGTAGCTACACTGAATACTTTAATGTGCAAGACATGGTAATACAAAATCCATCAGGAATTAAGCCTCACTATATTTCTCAAAATTATATCATGAAGGTTATCGACAATAATAATTCTGATCAAGAAATAGATGATATCGATATTATAAAAAATGTCTTTCCTGTTGATGCAACCATAAAAGAAAGAGTGTATCAAGGACTTTCAAAACTCAGGGAAGACCTAAAAGAGCTAATTATAGTGCCGGTCACATGACTTGATACTTTCATCAAAATCATGTAATATAATCACGCTTGAAGTTTATCTAAGAAAAAGGAGGTGTAGCCAAGACAAATCACTTGCACCGAAAGAGGAAAAAAGTAATTCGATCAATT
>JAAEMD010000076.1 GCA_024225875.1 bacterium | reverse complement strand
TTTTTTGTCAGATTCGCAGAGCCGATCTAATTCTTTTTTTATATTGTCCAGGGTACACATCTCCTGGTTAAAACTGCTTATCCTGTCTAAGACAGAGGAGATTTTTTCATAACCAACAGTATCGAAGTTGTTTTTGAAATATTCAGATAGTTGTGTTACTTTCGAACCCTTATAAAGGATCAGGTCTTGAGTTTGATCGAGATCCTGATTTGTTATTAAACTAATCAGCCCTGATTTATTAGATAAATAAAAAATTAACGGAAAACAAACAGAATAGAAGCTTGTTGAACAATAGCCTGCAAGTAAAAAATCAGAGGTGTTATGACCGGTCTTTTGTGAGAAGCCGAAATCACTGGTCACGTAAAGGCCTTCTGGAAGCAGTGATGATGAAACAGTACTGATATGAGATTCGATTTCAGGAGAGTAGTTGAAATATGTTTTTTCAGTTATATCAGATGAGGATATAAATTCTTTTATAGATGCTTTATTTTCAGGGGACAGGTAAGAGGTGGTTTCTATATCCTGTTTGACAATTTCTTCTTTTAACAGAGGGAGTATTCTGGGAGCTAATAAAAGCTTCTTTTTTTTATTTTTACCGAGTAGAATTTTTTTGATTGTTTTTGCGTCAATGGGTACCGGAGGGTATACGGAGGTATCTAATAATGAAGCATCTTCATTTATAGTAGTCTTAATTAGTAGCTCACTAACCTCTTTTTTATCAGCTTCAATATGGTATGCAGGCAATGCATCGATCAGCTGGGAGCTGTATATAAAAAAAGGGAGTTCATGGCTATTGAATTCCGGTTCTGCAGCATCAATTATCTGGAAACTTATATTATTTGAATGTTTTTTGAAAATAGATAGTTTCCGTAGTTTCTTAATTATTAATTTTGAGTTGTCTGTTATGTGTACGATAGTCTGTTTGTATATTTCCGGGTATTTGCTGTGCAGAGTATCCAGGAAAAATTTTGATAACAGGCCATGCCCGGCACCAAGCTCATATACATGTATAAAGTTGTCGGAATTTGATTTTTTTTCAGCTGTCTTAAGTTCCAGGGTTTTTATGTAAAGGCCAGCCAGCTTTTCTGCAAAAGCTTTACCGTTTCTGGCAGAAAAGGGGATTCTTTCAGTAAAGAAATTTGAAAGCCCATAATTTTTCCAGTATAAGTCTGCAAGTATGATCCTGATGGATTTGAATCTTGATACAGACGACTGTATTTCAATGGAATTAGTTTTATCAGACATCTTCGATATTATACTTTTTTTGAAAAAAGAAAGTAAAGAGTTATTGAAAAATTCAACTGCCTAAGAGTTTAGATTATTAATAAGGAAAAGATACTTTTTTTGAAGAGATACAGCCGCTTCTCTGGATTTCAGGGCAGGGAAGCCCTTCAGGTTTTTTATTAAAATAATGCCTCTTAAGGAGTTAGTCATAAATATTTCATCAAACCTGGCAATATCTGCCAGATATATCTTTTTTTCTATGATGTTAATTTTTAAGGACGTTTGATTTTTCAACAGGAACTGACGTGTTATTCCAGGTAAAATAAGTTTTGAATCCGGAGTGAAGATATTCTGACCGTTTACAAAGAAAATATTTGCTCTTGTTGATTCTAAAATTTCCTGTTCAGAGTTAAATAAAACTATGTCATCTACTTCCGGCATTTCATTTTTTTCCAATACATTAGGTAAGTAAGCAAGTGTTTTGTATGCACTTAACCTGTTTCTAGGATAAGTGGTTTTTTTAAGAGCTATCCTTACCGGCTTATTAATGCCCTGGTACAGTGCTTTTGTTGTGATTAATAAAAGAGGGGCTCCTTTACTGCCTGCGCTTAAGTATATATTTAATATACAGTTACAGGTCTTATTATATGTCAGCAGCTCTTTTATGCAGTTTATAATTTCCCTGTTACTGAAATTGAGCGATATATTAAGTTGTTTTGCGCTTTTTCTTAATCTGTCCAGATGCTCTTCTATTAGAACAGGGTTGTTCTTCGATACCAGAATTGTTTCGAATAGTCCGTAGCCGTAAATGAAGCCCTGGTCAGATAATGGCAGATAAAACCTGTTCCTTTTTGTGATTTTCAGATCAGCTGCTATGTACAGGTGTTCTTTTTTCATCATACTTAATTTTAATTGATAAGATATTAAATTTGAATATCACTGTTTTTTACCAGATCCAGCATGCCTTTAGCCTTTACCATAGTTTCATTCCATTCATTTTCAGGGATAGAGTCAGCTATGATGCCTCCTCCGGCATGAAAATATAAATTGTTGTTATATGAATACATTGTGCGTATAGCTATATTAAAATCAGTATTATTATTAAATCCAAAGTAACCGATGCAGCCGGTATAAATACTGCGGGGAACTGACTCGACTTCAGATATTATCTGCATAGCCTTTATTTTAGGGGCTCCTGTTATTGATCCTCCTGGAAACATATTCTTGAAAGCGTCCATATGAGATAAGCCGGTTCTTAACCTGCCTTCCACTGTAGATGTCAGATGAAATACCTGAGCATATTCTTCCAGAACAATCTGCTGTGGGACATTTACTGATCCGAAGCTGCATATTCTGCCAAGATCATTGCGCTCCAGATCAATAATCATAGTCAGTTCAGCGATATCTTTCTTTGATTTTAAAAGATGTTCTTTGTTTTTATTATCAGTTAATTTATCCCTGCTCCTGGCAATAGTTCCTTTAATGGGTCTTGTCTGTATATTATTTTTGTTAATTTGAATAAATCTTTCGGGTGAAGAACTATATATAAATAGAGGATTAAAATTTAAGAACGCAGAAAAAGGAGCAGGAGATATCTCTTTTAATTTTTGATAGAGTAAGGAGGGTGGTCCTGTAAATTCTGAATAGAAACGATGTGATATATTTGCCTGGTAGATATCACCTTCTTTTATATAGTTTTTTATTTTTTTTATGATATTAATGTATGTTTCTTTTGAAAGATTTGATTCAGGTTCTGTAAAATTCAGTTTACCCTGTTTTACAGGGGCGGGCTTTTCTTTTTTTATTGCCAGTTTAGCTGGAGAGTCAGGGAAATGAGTTTTAATATACCATTTTTGATTTGTTGATTTGTTAATTACAATAACATTATTATAAAAACCAAATATTATTTCGGGGATATGGGTACTGGATTTGTAGTTTTTTATAGTTTCTGGCGGTATTATTTTTGTTATATATTTTGCAGATTCATATGAAATATAACCAACAGCACCGCCCCAGAATGGAGTGAATTCAAGATCAAAATCAGTTGAAAATCTTTGTAATTCTTTTTCTATTATTTTAAACGGATTTTCAGTTATAACTATTGTTCCATCATTTTTATTGATACTTGTTAAGCCATTTTTTGTTTCAATTGTAAACATAGGATCAAAGCCCATAAATGAGAACTGGCTCCATCTGGAATTGGGATCTGAGCTGTCCAGATAAAAAAAATTGTTATGGTTTGAATATTTATTATACAGGTACGATTCGGATAAGCTGGACAAATCTTTTATAACAAACTCTGGTTGCATTAAATTTTTATTTAATCTCTGATTTTTAATACAGCAAGAAAAGCTTCTTTAGGAACATCAATAGATCCTAATCTCTTCATTTTCTTTTTGCCGGCTTTTTGTTTTTCTAACAACTTTCTTTTACGGGAGATATCTCCGCCGTAGCACTTTGCTGTCACATTTTTTCTTAAAGCCTTAATAGTTTCCCTGCATATTATTTTTCCACCAATTGCTGCCTGTATAGCAATTTCATACATTTGTTTAGGGATCTGTTCTTTAAGTTTCAGGACCATTTTAGTGGCAATTGTTCTGGATTTACTTTCATGAGCAATAAAAGAAAGAGCATCAACTATTTCGCCATTGATAAGTATATTTACTTTTACCAGTTTGGAGGGGCGGTAACCGTCAAAAGAGTAATCCATACTGGCATAACCCCTTGTGCAGGACTTTAATTGATCGAAAAAGCTGGCAATTATTTCGTTTAAAGGAATATGGCATATTACAAGCTGGCGATCAGCATCCAGATATTCTGTTTTTTTGTACTCACCTCTGTGATCACGAACAAGATCCATTACCGGGCCAATATAATTATTTGGAGTTATGATACTTAGCTCCATAAAGGGTTCTTCCATTATCAATATATTTTGTACAGGTGGGAAATCGTTGGGATTATCTATTGTTATTTTTTCGTTATTTGTTTTTGTGATTCTGTATGTAGTATTGGGAGCTGTGGCTACAAGATCAATATTAAATTCTCGTTCAATACGTTCCTGAATTATTTCCATATGTAATAATCCCAGAAAACCACATCGGAAACCAAATCCTAAAGCTTGAGAGCTTTCTGGTATAAAATGTAGAGAAGAGTCATTTAATTTTAGTTTGTCCAGGGCATCTTTTAGTATCTGATAGTCAGTTGTATCAACAGGATAAAAACCGCAAAAGACCATTGGCTTAGCTTCTTTATAGCCGGGAAGTGGTTCTTTTGCAGGCTGTCTGGCATCGGTTATAGTATCTCCTACCTTTGCGTCCTCGACTTTTTTAATATTACCTGTTAAATAACCAACTTCACCAGCTTCGATACTTTTTGCAGGCGTCATTCCAGGCCTGAAGAAACCAAGATCCAGTACCTCAAAAGTTTTGTCGTTTGACATCATTTTGATTTTTTGACCCTTATGAAGGCTGCCACTAAATATACGTACATAACTTATAACACCTCTATAAACATCGTAATGAGCATCAAAGATCAGAGCTTTTAATTTTGATGAATTTTCCTCTTCAGGAGGAGGTATTTTATTTACGACTGCTTCTAGAACTTCAGTGATACCCTTCCCTGTTTTTGCACTGCATAATAAACAGTCTTCTTGCGGTATACCAAGAACTATTTCAATCTCACTTATAACTTTTTTTATGTCTGCAGAAGGCAGATCTATCTTATTTATAACTGGAATGATTTCCAGATCATGTTCTAAAGCAAGATAGAAATTAGCCATAGTTTGTGCTTCAATACCCTGCGCAGCATCGATTAGTAATAAAGCTCCTTCACAAGCAGCTAAAGATCTTGATACTTCATAGCTGAAATCAACGTGTCCGGGCGTGTCAATAAGATTTATTATGTAATTATTATTATCTTTTGCTTTGTATTCCAATCGGACAGCCTGCATTTTTATAGTGATTCCGCGTTCTCGTTCCAGATCCATAGAATCTAATATCTGATTTTTCATGTCACGGTCAGAAATAGTATGTGTAAGTTGAAGCAGTCTATCAGAAAGCGTAGACTTACCATGGTCTATATGGGCGATAATACAAAAGTTTCTAATGTTTTTCACAGCAGATAAGATTTTATACTAATTATCAGACAGTTGCAAAATAGCTGCAGCATTTAAGATCATAAAAGGTCTTATTGCGAGCATATATAGCTGTTCCAAAAAAAATGTCCGACACTTAAAGTTTTCAAATGACTTCGTTTATGTACGGCCAGTACACAGCACTCAGACATTTAAACGGACATTTCAATTTGTACCAGCTATATCTGGCAGTGCTGCTGCTTTTTCAATCTATCGTATTTCTGGAAAACAGGTATTAAACTCAGGCAGTTAGCAAAGCCTGTTTACTGTCAGCAGATATGGTACGCTGTAATTTCAGGCCAGGGAACTTTTTTTGTGAAAATATACTGCCAGCCTGTTTCCTGTTATTGCCATATCGGGCTAGTTTGAAACCGTATACCCGGGGTTCTTGTGAAAAATGGCATTATCACAATTATATAACCTGTTATATAATAAAGGCTTTGCATTACAAGATAAGTATATTTTGAGGAGGTTTTTAAATGGAATCCAGACAGGTTGACTATAAAAAAACAGGGCTTGTAAACACCAGAGATATGTTTAAAAAAGCAATCTCAGGCGGTTATGCTGTGCCTGCATATAACTTTAATAATATGGAGCAGTTACAGGCAATATTGCTGGGATGTATTGAGACAGATTCCCCTGTTATTATTCAGGTATCAAAAGGTGCTCGTAACTATGCTAATCCAGTTTTATTGAGGCATATGGCTGCTGGCGCTATTGAGTTTATAAAGAGTAAAGGATCAAATATTCCTGTTGCTCTGCATCTGGACCATGGGGATTCTTTTGAGACATGTAAATCCTGTATTGATTCCGGATTTTCTTCAGTTATGATAGATGGTTCTCATTTGTCTTACGAAGAAAATATCAATGTTACAAGAAAAGTTGTTGAATATGCACATAAGTATGATGTTACAGTTGAAGGAGAACTGGGTATTTTAGCAGGTATCGAAGATGATGTTATTGCAGAAAAGTCTACATATACAAAGCCGGAAGAGGTAGAAGATTTTGTTTCAAAGACCGGCGTAGATTCTTTGGCAATATCTATTGGTACTTCGCATGGCGCATATAAATTCACACCGGATCAATGCACTGAAAATGAAGAAGGCGTACTTATTCCTCCACCTTTAAAGTTTGATATCCTGGAAAAAATAGAGAAGATTCTACCTGGATATCCTATCGTTTTGCATGGAGCATCTTCAGTTGTCAGAAAATATGTTGATATGATTGATCAGTATGGTGGAAAGCTGAAAGATGCTGTAGGTATTCCTGAAAGTCAGCTTAGAAAGGCAGCCAGATCTGCTGTATGTAAAATAAATATAGATAGTGATGGGAGACTGGCAGTGACAGCTGTTATAAGAAAAGTTCTTTCTGAAAATAAGGGTGAGTTTGATCCAAGAAAATATCTGGGGCCGGCTAGAGATGAACTGAAACAACTTATTATGCATAAGAATAAAGAGGTTTTGGGATCAGCAGGGAAAGCGTAAAAAATGATATCAAAAGAAGAACTTTTAGCAGATATTTTCCAGTGTAAGAATCAAAAAGTTCTGGTAGTTGGCGATATTATGCTTGATGAATATCACTGGTGTGATGTAGGAAGAATCTCGCCTGAAGCCCCGGTTCCTGTTTGTCGAGTTGGTGATACGACTATTGTGCCTGGTGGAGCTGCTAATGTTGCAAATAATATTAAAGCCCTGGGAAGTATTCCTTATCTGGCCGGGGTGCTGGGTAGAGACAGTTCCGGTGATAAGCTTGTCCGGAAATTAAAAGAGTCTGGAATTGATACGCACTGTATTATTCAGGATGATGAAAAGCCGACTATCTTAAAGTCCAGGATTGTGGCACATCAGCAGCATGTTGTCAGGGTTGACAGAGAAGACTCAAGCCCCATTTCCAGGAGATTGAAAAATAGACTGTTTGAAAAAATAGAAAAATATCTGCCGGAGATAGATGTTATTTTAATTTCTGATTACCTTAAAGGGACACTGCCTGATAGTTTCGTTAAGAAAATTATTGCTGAAGCAGATAACAGGAATATCCAGGTTGTTGTTGACCCGAAGGGTGACCATTATATGAAGTATAAGGGCTCCTTTATTCTGACACCTAATTTCCATGAATTTGAGACTGTTGTAAAAAAGAGGATGCTGAAAGAAGAAGGAATTATAACTGAAGGGGTCCGGTTGATAAAAAAACTTAAGCTGGAGCGTTTATTAGTTACCAGGTCAGAGAAGGGAATGTCTATTATTACTAAAGATGGCGAAAAGAAAGATATTCCGACAAAAGCAAAAGAGGTTTATGACATAACCGGGGCAGGGGATACTGTTATAAGTGTTTTATCGATTGCTCTGGCTGCCGGCTGGACAGCTGAAAAAGCAGCGTATTTAGCAAACTATGCAGCTGGTGTTGTTGTGGGCAAGATAGGAACATCAACAACTACATTAGAAGAAATCAGAAAGGCTATAGAAAAATATTAAGTTATTATGATTAAATAATGTTTGACAGATTTGTGACCCGTAAAAAGCAGGACGAACTTCTTGCAGATATGCAGGAACTGGGTATTCTGGAAAAAGACCTTAAAGAACAGTTTGTTGCAGGGTCAGGACGTGGTGGTCAGAAGTTAAATAAAACTGCATCTGCTGTTTTGCTGAAGCATATTCCCACTGGTGCTGTAGTTAAATGTCAGAAGGCAAGAGAAAGGGCTCTGAATCGTTTTTTTGCCAGACGGCGGTTATGTGAAGAAATAGAGGCTGTGATTAAGGGGCAAAGCAGTAATAAAAAGCAAAGAGCAGCTAAAATAAGAAAGCAAAAGAAACGTCGGCGTAAAAGAGCTGAAAGCATAGAGTTGGATAATGGTAATGTTTAGAGATTATGGATTTTTGTTATTATCTAACAGCTTACTATATAGATTGATATTGCATTATGCTTATTTTAAGGCTATAGCTGATCCAAAGTAAAATGTCCGACACTGACGTTTTCAAATGACTTCGTTTATGTACGGCCAGTACACAGCACTCAGTCATTTAAACGGACAGTTCAATTTGTACCAGCTATATGTTAATCTGAAAGGACTTTAAATGTCAGGTATTTTCAGGGAAAAAACTAAAAAAATTGAAATTATATGCTGAATAAATATTTTACTATAAAAGAGGCTGTAAATAAAAGAAGGTTCTTAAAGGAAGCGTCCAGGTCCGTTGTTTTTACTAACGGTTGTTTTGATCTTATTCATGCCGGACATGTTCAATATTTACAGCAGGCAAAGAGCCTCGGCAATTTTTTGATTATCGGTATAAATTCAGATGAATCTGTTAAGAAGCTTAAGGGGCCAAAGCGGCCTCTGGTATCTCAGCAGGAACGTATAATAGTTCTTTCAGCTTTCGAGTTTGTGGATATGATAGTAGTTTTTGATCAATATACTCCGGAAACTTTAATTGAGGCAATTAAGCCGGACATACATGTAAAAGGCGGGGATTATAAGAAAGAAGATCTACCGGAATATGATATAGTCAGTTCGTATGGAGGGCTGGTTGAAATTTTGCCTTTTAGAAAAGGATGCTCAACTTCTGGTTTAGTTGAGAAGATAGTATCAGTCTACAGTAATTAGTGTGTCAGGGCCGCATCATAAAGTTGCCAGCAGATTTTTTACATGATATTTTTGTCTTGGAATAAATAATTTTACAGTCACTTGTACGATTTGAATATGCGCCCGTAGCTCAGCTGGATCAGAGCGCAACACTACGGATGTTGAAGTCGGGAGTTCGAATCTCTCCGGGCGTGCCAATTTTCACACATAATAAATACACTTTTTACAGTATAGCGGTGCTTATCTATCATTAAACCGCTGGGTACGTCTGGATGCCAGAGGAAATAAGCCCGGAGTTGATGCACAGTTTAATCTTAAAAAGTAACAAATTGATTTTACTTCCCGAAAATAGCCTGGTGGAATTGATTATCCTGATATTTATACTACGCCTCTAAAATCAGTGGTTCTGGCTTTATCGAAAAGCAAAAACTGTTCGGAATTATGGGAGCAGTTACCGGAGTCTATTTAGGGCTTGCTGACGCAGCCCAATCATCAAAAAAACAAAAGAACTGAGAAAAGA
>JAAEMD010000075.1 GCA_024225875.1 bacterium | reverse complement strand
GTGCCCTATAATATTTTTTTCATTTTTGTTAATTCCTTAACCGGACGCTTATGACATTATTTATAAAAATTTTTGTGCTACATTTGAATATTCTGAATATGCATTAGTAAATTCTTTTTTAAGGTTTGTCACAAGGTCTTTAACAGGAAGTACATCATTTATTGAGACAACTCCGTGTCCTGCCGACCAGACTGTTTTCCATGCCTTTGCTTCATCATTTGCGGGTTTTAATTTTGAACCAAAATCGATATTACCACTGTTTTCTATCTGGTCCATGTCGTACCCTGCTTTTAAAAGACTTGGTTTCATAAAGTTTGCATTAACACCGGATACCGCAGGAGTATAGACAATATCTTTGGTTGAACAATCTATTATCATCTCTTTATATTCTTTAACTGCCATACTCTCATCTGTATTAATAAAACGTGTTCCCATATACGCCAGATCAGCGCCCATCTGTAGAGCGGCAGCAATATCAGAACCTTTTGAAATACTTCCGGAAAGAAGTATTGTTTTATCAAAAAAAATTCTAAGTTCGCTGATTAAAGCAAAAGGATGTAACTTACCAGCATGTCCACCAGCTCCTGCTGCAACTGCTATTAAGCCATCAACGCCAGCTTGGGCCGCTTTTTCACCATGCCTTCTATTAGTCACATCGTGGAATACAAAACCTCCATAACCATGAACTTCATCAACAAGTTCAGGTACAGCGCCAAGAGATGTTATGATGAAAGGGACTTTATGTTTTACACAGATCTCCAGAT
>JAAEMD010000074.1 GCA_024225875.1 bacterium | reverse complement strand
TTGGTACTACCCGATTGAGAATTTTGATCAACCCCTTTGCTAAGTGATTTGGTTTGAAAAAGAATGATAATTTTCAAAAAAGGTTGTGCAAAATCAGTTTTAAAGAACTGGCTTCGATATAGGATCGGGGCTTTCAAAGGTGTGAAAAATAACAGTCGCTGTAGTGGACCGCAAGGAGCGGCTTCGCCTTTCTCCTTGTGCCCTCCCTCCGGTCGGCGGCCACTAAGCTCACCCGTTATGCGAAAGTAATATGAATTTTAAACGAATAATCTGTTTTTGGGGTACGTTAGACTTCTTATATATTGCCTGGTTTTTTGTTTGGTGTATATTGCATAGCCAACTTCCAATTTATACAGACATAAAGATAGCTTTAAATACATCGAGATCTTTTGGGCATCCTTTACCAATTTTTATATCAGTTATTTGCCTATTACTGATTTTATCATTTATTCTTTCAGGTTATCTTTTATTAAAGCAGAAGCCCATTGCCTCAAAAATTGTATATTTTCAAACACCGTTCAGAATAATAGCACTCTATCCCTCAGTGTTTTTTATTACTTGGCCCCTAAAGTACGTTTTCAGGAATCCTGAAACATTCATCGCAGTAGCAACACTTATAACCTTGATACTATTAAGTGAGACATTGAAATTAGGCTGTGTTTATATGTGGAGAAAACAAATAGCTGTCGCATAACAATCGCTGCAGAGGACCGCAAGAGGCTCCGCCATCTTGTACCCTCCCTGCGGTCGGCGGCCACTGAGCTCAGCCGTTATAATTTATGACTGAATCTAAATACAAATCAAAAAGACCAAAATGGAATATGAAAACCAGTTTTTGGAGTTCTCTTTTCATAGGCACTATCGTTTCTTGTGTTATCTTTCTGTTCTCCCATAAATCTATTTGGGTTGAATTAGAATTAATCGCAGGAATGTTATCCGTGTTTATTTTTATATTTCTATTTTATGTGCTCTACCATGGTATAAAATTTGATTCTAATGAAAAATACTCTATAACATGGAAAGATGCTGGATTAAGCACCATGGATGGTTTCTCTCCTGGAATGGGATTGGGTCTTACGGAGGCTGGAGCCGAAGCTGGCCCCTTAGGAATAGTCATCGGATTTATACTTGATATAGTTGTTACCATCCTGCTTTCAATATTAATCGTGGTTTTACTTTGGGTCGGTATCAATATTGTTTTTTCATCTATTATGATACTGTTTTTTCCTATGTACTTTCTATTCAGACGATCAATCAAATTTGTTGTTTCTAAAAGCAACGTTTGTCATAAAGACTTCCAAAAATCATTTTATTATGCCGTAAAAGGTACTCTTATTAACACTATTTGGTTTTATATGATTATTTTTGCAGGACATTACATTTCACGAAATTATGTAGGCTGAATACAAAAAAAAATTATAACCAATCATTGCAGCGGACCACAAGGGGCGCGTTTCCTTACCCCTTGTTCCCTCCCTTTGGCTTCGCCTCGGCGGCCCCTCAACTCAACCGCTATGCTTCTATAGGAGAAAGACTAAATGAATGAGAAAGAATATGCAGGCTTTTGGATCAGAACAGGAGCAGCTATTATTGACACTATTCTGATTTTATTAATTATTGGCCCGATCCTAACCGCTATTTATGGGATGGTTTATCGGACAGCTGATCAGATTGATCAACTTAATGGTATCGGCTAA
>JAAEMD010000073.1 GCA_024225875.1 bacterium | reverse complement strand
TGCTCCAGAGTGTTGACTATGAAAAGATCAAATTTGATTGCCACGAAATATGGCACGGATCGTCCAGAAAAGCCACCCAGATCAGGCCTAGAAAGATAAGTTTATCGCTAGATAGCAGAGGTGATATCAATTCAAAAGTGAAATCAAAATCACAGAAACAAATTTTCAACATTTTATTAACTGACGACTATTTCAGCATTTCGTCTCTATTATCACTTTTGAGCATATTAAATAGAAATTGCGTGCTTAATCATGGTGAATGCATATGCTGAACTGGTTTTGAGATGCATAAAACCTCAAGTTGCTTTCAAAAAGTTCATAATAGTGAATAAAAAATCATTAATAATAAGCAAAATAGATTTCAGACAGACCTCAGATTGAGCATAGATCCGCAAAAATGTTGTTCCATGCCATACGCATTCAATTAGAATTTAACACCTATTTTTTATTTAAATTTGGTTTTTAGCTCGGATAATTTCAAAAATACTTCATTTTTACACGAACTCTAAAACTTGCATATTACGATCAAGCTTGTCATAAATAGACGCTGGATTAAAAGTAAGGATGCAAAATGAGTAAGCTGTACGTTGGCTCCGAAGTCGGTCAATTAAGACGAGTTCTCCT
>JAAEMD010000072.1 GCA_024225875.1 bacterium | reverse complement strand
CCGGAAGTTTAATGATGAAGTTCCGGGTAAAATACTAACGAAATGAGATGAGTTTAACTGAATAATGTCAAATATTCCAGTTCGATTTTAAAAAAGGGAAGTTTTATTACGTGAAAACGCAGCTATGTTTTCATTGGGCCTATATAGCAATAATTTGTTATATTACGGCCTATATAATTACGATTGTTTATTTTTTTGTTTTGAAATTTCGTTTTAAAACAAATGAGTTTAAGAAAAAATCTGAACAATCGTTTGAACCTGTCAATTGGAAAGCCTTTATTTTTTCCTATTCTCTGTTATCCATAGCATCCTATATTTTTTTAACCTTTTCCATAATTGTTTTTGAAATTTTTAGTGTTACCAGTGAACATCAAGTGGGTGATTTTTGTGCTTTAATGGGATTGTTCGGCGTATCCCTGATTGTTGTTTATCCTTTAAAAGTTTTTTCAGTCAATGAGCTTTCTAAAATAATTAATGAACCAAAAAAAATAAATCCCACAATGCTATCTCTTCTTGGCTTTGGCTTAATAATGACTATTGTTTTATTCGTAATATTTTATATAATTGCTCCCTGGATAATTTACTTTATGTCTCCACTGTATCATGACCTTATCGGTTATTATAGATTAATGCTGACTCTTCTTATTGTCATAGGAATTACAAATCCCTTTGCATCATATGTAAAGGTTGCAGATAATTCCAATGTGGCAATTGTAATTATCATACTTTCAACAATAATATTTATGTTTTGCATCGGAGGTTATTTGTCATTTAAGTTTGGTTTAGATGGAATGGTTGTTACTCTTTTCAGCTCTTA
Organism: bacterium; assembly: GCA_024225875.1. Lineage (GTDB taxonomy): Bacteria > Margulisbacteria > Marinamargulisbacteria > JAAEMD01 > JAAEMD01 > JAAEMD01. The sequence goes on along the minus strand of JAAEMD010000072.1, from coordinate 231 downwards.
TTTTTTGTATATGACTTTAAATATAGTATCTTTCTGGATTTTACATCGAAAACCCTACAGGCTGGAAAAGAACTAATTTTATTTTGGGTTGTTATCGGTGTGTGTCAAGCAAGTTGTCGCCTTTTCCTAAAAAGATTTCTCAGCTTCACCGCAAAATCTCCTCATGAGTTCCGACGGGTCATTGAAGCCCATTCTCACCCATGAGAAAATTTTGCTATTGTGTCGCTACTT
>JAAEMD010000071.1 GCA_024225875.1 bacterium | reverse complement strand
GGAAGTGCTATGGTATGCGTACTGTAGGCGTTTCAGAATCACAGGGCGCCTTGTGCAAAATTAGAAAAATATCTAAGAGGCTTGGAAAGGGGTAGGAATTTAATCTCTGTTAGCGTAGTTCTGCTAGCATTGAGACTGTACTTCATTTTTATAAGACTATCCTTTCCCTAAGAGTGACCATGGCCAGTAATATCCTTAATATTTTACTGTTGTGACAAAGATGGGATTTAGATTAAAGACGGAAGAATGATCTTCTAATCCCCTTTCTGGAACCAGGAAAATGGGAATACGTCCTGCCAGATCGCATGATACACGATAATCAACTCTTGACCAGTCATGTGTGTTTTTAACGTTTGGGTAATTGAAAAAAAATAATGGTTAAGTAAATTTTTACTTAACCATCATTTTTTTTTACGGCTTATTTTTTGATAGTAAAAGATCTTAAAGCAATGTTACGTTATTTATTAAACGAGTAATAATAGTTGTCTTCAAAGATTATGCCTTTATTACACAAAGAATTTTTCATTCTTCTATAAATTTCCCTTTTCGAGTCTACCATAACACTCAACTTCTTATAAAAAATTTCTCTCCATTTACTATCATGAACCTTATTGTTTGGATATACTTTTTTAGACGCTTCTTTTAAGGCTTCTATTCCAATTCGATCATTTTTATTAAAAGATATATCCTCCTGTTCTTTTGAACTATCGCTAATTAACGCCAAAGAAGATAGAAAAGATCCATCTTCATCTACAAGTCCTGTATTTATAGCTTTTGTTTTGAGATGTAGTGTTTCAATAGGCTCAAAATCTTTTGATTTAGTACACTTTACTAATACCTTGTCTTTTTTAGCTGTTATTAAATATTCCCAATCAACCGCAGCATTAAGAACAGAACTACCTCTTGCTCGACCTTTTTCTTGATGACCACTATGATGTACGAGGCCAATCGATGAATGGTACTTTATTCTAAGCCTATCTATTTTAGATATAAAATTAGTCATATCCTTTGTATCTGATTCGTTCCCTGGACCAAAGTTACGATTTAATGTATCAAAAACAATTAATACAGGTAGATGTCCTGTAGTCTCTATTGCTTTAATAATTGACTCAACATTTTCCGGAATTAAGATTTGTGCTGGTTGGTCAGAAATATATAAGGGATATTTATCTAAATCAATATTACGTTCAATAGCACAAGCAAGAAAACGTTTTCCTATTCCTTCACGACCCTCACCAGCAATATACAATACTGGACCTGATTCTTTTACTATATTTCCATGAAAATTTTTTCCTGTCGCTATACTGATGCATAAATCAATAACCCAAAAAGTTTTTTTAGATCCTGATTCACCAAAAACAAGTACTATTGAATTACGATCTATGATATTCTTTACTAACCATTTAGGTGATAAATTTTGTTTTAAAACTTCTCTAATATGAGATATTTTAAAATCAGTAGATTTGAATTCTAAATTTGTTATTACGATAGGAATAGTTCTTTTAACTAATTCTTTAATTTGATTTAGCTTACCTTTCTGTAATAATGAATTAATATCTTCTTTATTACCAAAGCCATCCCAGTTAACAGTTTTGCAGCCTTGCAAAGTAGAATTAATATTTTCAATTGCTGTTCGTCCTGCTTTGTCATTATCAAAACAGCATATAAAATTTTTTTTTATATCAGATAGTAATTTAGTTTTTTTGCAAAAAATTGTTGATCCAAGAGCAATCCAACAATATTCTTGGTCAGCAGAAAAGCCTGACATTGCATTTATAACAGACTCTACTAATATTATTGCTTTACAATTCTTAATATCGCCTGCAATAAAAAATCCATTTTCACTTGGTTTAGATCCTTTTTTAAATTGCTTACTATCTCCATTTAAAGGGATGTACTGCTGCATGTATCTATTCCCGTCTAAGTCAGAATAGTTAAACCCAATCGCTTTAGTTCTATTTTTTCCAAATCGAGGTATATAGAAAACAGCATTTTTTTGAATAAAATTTTGAAGAATTTGTTCTGGAATAAGTCTTTTTTTTGATAGATAATTAAAAATTTCAAGTTTGTTATCATTAGTATTAATATTGATATCATGCTTTGCTGCAAGTTCTTTAAAATTCAGACCGTTTAGCTTGCAGTGAAAATCAATTACATCACCTCCCTTTTTATTACATCCGCGACAAAACCATCTTTGAGTATTTTTTATATAACGAAAACGATCATTTCCCCCACAGAATGGACACGGAATATTACCTAATTCATTTTCATTTTTGGATTTTAACTCCATTTTAAGAATATTGGAAATAGGTGGCAGTACTAACTTTAGTTGACTGGCGATATCCATATTGTTTTCCGATCCTTCCATTAATTTGGTTAAACCGTTAAACATTTTTGTGATTCCTAAAAAATCGCTTTATAGTTGACACATAACATGTAAAATTATTAAAAAATTGTATATATACTTTAATATGTATCCTTCTTAAGTTGTTAGGCAAACGTTATCCAGATTCTTTGAAGTCCTTATTCCGCAAAAATTTAAGAAAGATATTTATGTCTCAAAACGATTTTCGAAAAATCACGAATATGCTTGGCGGCGGTTCGTGATTTTTTTTAAAATCGATTACTACATAAATAGTAATTTATTTTATTTAATGCAGATAATAATAGGTATCTTTCTTAAATTGTCGGGAAATCGAAAAAATTTAAAATATAATATATCTATAAATAAAGGATTTTAATAAAGTCCAGAATCATCCGGACAGTATTTGCCCGACAATTTAAGAAGGATACAATAATAGCGCTATATAACTTTTTGAAATCTTGTAAAACATAACTTAAATTCTTCTCTAAAAATTTGCCGAATTCTTTCTTCTGTTATAACTCCACTTTTAGCATTAAGCTGCGGAAAAAGTTCTGTTTGAGCTGTTTCATAAAATTTTGCGTATTTTTTTCTAGTTTCTTCTCCTGGGAGCTTTATATCTCCTCTTTCATGTTTTCCTGCAGCAACTCCAGAAATTCCAATAGCTCTAGCGACATCTTCAATCGTCATTTTTTTCGCATCTCTTTTTTTTTTTAGAATGCTCATAATCAATCTCCTTTTTATTAAAGGCAAGTAATAGTCATCATCTAACCGTTAAGATTAGATCTTACCATTATTATTAGATTATATCAAGCTTTCTATTTTTAAACTTTAGATTCAGAAGAGGTTTTTTTTTGCAAGGTTTTTGTACACCGCAACACCGCAACACTCTTTTAAGAGGGTGTTGCGTTGCGTTGCGTTTAAGTACCGCAACATTTTTTAAAAAGTTGCGTTTTGTTGCGGTGTTGCGTTAGCTCTTAAGATAGTGATAATCATCGTTTTCAGAAAATTTTATTTTGTTGCGGAATGTTGCGTTAGCTTTTAGGCAGGTAATAATCATCATTTACAGAAAATTTATTTTTGTTTTAAGCATTGTATTAATTTTTAAAAGAGTAATAATCGATATCTATAAAAATTTTAT
>JAAEMD010000070.1 GCA_024225875.1 bacterium | reverse complement strand
TTCAAGTGCATGCTTTTGGTACATAATCCCATTAAAGCTTTGCACTTTCTTTTATTTTCCTGTTTTGGAATACTCTTATTTTACCTTTATTTTGTGCCTGTGAACATGGTTTGCTGGGCTGCGTCAGCAAGCCCTAAATAATCTTTCGGGAATAAGAAGATCAAAGTCTTCAGGGAATGATGATAACATTAAATCCCCTAAAATTTTGCTTTGCCAGAATAGAAACTGTGGCCTGTAAATCACAGAATCATAAGAGCTGCCATCAAGGAAAATTAAGAGTTTTTTATTCTCTATATCATTTAATTTTCTTTCAAAAAGATACCCGTTTATAAAACCTTTTTCATTTTCTATTTTTTCAACAACTAAACTGTAGTTGTTATTAATGCCACACCCTGATAAACAACTTATAGCTGTTCCAAAATAAACTGTCCGCCACTAAAGTTTTCAAATGACTTCGTTAATGTACGCAAGTACACATGCACTCAGTCATTTAAACGGACAATTCAATTTGTACCAGCTATATAAATATAGCAAATATAATTAAAATAACTTTCTTTAAGCTACTATTATTTAACTTAATTAGTTTTTTCAAAATTGTTATCGATCCTTTATAAGTCTTCCGGGTTTTTATTTTTTAAATCATTAATAGACCGTAAGCCAATATGCCAAAAATATTTGGCAATAGTTTTGCCAGCGCCGGGAATCTGTTGAAATTCTTTTAAAACACGTTTATCCATTTTTTATTTTAATATTGCATAGCTATTTCTAACTTTTTATTTGATATTTATTTTCTCCATAAAAACCATCTTATCTTTTGCATCATAATCTTCAATTTTATACATCCCATATCCCAGTTTTGTATAAAAAGCTATATTGTCTATACTTTTCCAGCCTGTTATTAATTTAAATCTTTTTGCATCTTTGAATCCAGCTTCCAGCTCTTTCATTAATAAAGTAGCAAGGCCTTTTCTTCTATAGTTTGGATCAACACATAATCTACCAGCATAACATGTTTGCCCTTAACGTAACTCACCGTTCCGTTGCTGCGAACCACAATTCAGGGATGCTTTTTATTTTTAACTGTATTTTTCGGGTTTAATGGTCTCCTTGTCTTGAGTTATCCAATCTAATATTTGAATTTTTGTATAGATGACTAAACGATTAGTGTTTTTTGTTATATTTATTTTAGTTTTAGGTTTTTTTAGTTTAAACGGTAATGAAATAATCCATCGTTTTAAATTATTTGCTTTAACGTACGTTTTAATAATCTCTTTTAAGGTTACAATTTGTGATGAAACTAAGGTATAAATCCCTGTAGCTGATTCAAAATTATCAAGAATAAACTGGATAACATCATTTCTATATACAGGACGAAATTTTGTTTCTCCCATAAGAGGTATGACAGGGCTTGTTTTTATAAATTTAAAGAGCATGCCAAAATTTTTATTGTCATTTTTTCCGAAGATAACAGATGGCCGTATGATTAGAAATTTGTCTGATAAATGTTTAATTAAGTATGACTCAAATAGTAGTTTGCTTTTTGCGTAGATGGTGTTTTTATCTGTTTCAACATCGTAGGATGAAATAAATATGAATTTTCTGCATTTTTCTTTTTTGCATTTGTTCAATAGTAATTTGGATAGTTCAAAATTGAAATTTAAAATAGCTTTCGAAGAGCCTTTAATTTGTCCTGCAACATGAAATAAGATGTATTCATTTTGAAGGGGCTGATCTAAAAAGTCTTTATATGTTATATAAGAAACAGGGTTTGATTTTTTGGGTATTTTATTAACGATGCAAATGAGGGGCTTCTTTTTTTGTTTGATAAACTGGTTGAGAAATTGCTTTCCTAAAAATCCTGTTGAGCCCGTTAGATAGTATTTCATGGATTTAATAAAAGTATTCTTTAATATGTTTTAATAACCAGGACCAGCGAAGATAGTATTTTTTAAAGAAGGTGGCTTTTAAAATGTCCAGGGTTGTATCGGTAAGTTGCGGATGTTTAAAGGTTAATTTATAGGCTCCAAAATCTTCTATGTTAGTTGTTGAAATTTGTTTTTTTAAATCATTAAAATAATGTGTTCCGAAGTAAGGTGTTGAGATTGTAAACTGAGCATAAGAGGTGTTCATGGCTTTTGCAAATTCAAATGTTTTTTTTAAACTTTTTTCAGAATCCTTCAAGTTTCCTAGTATATAACCGGCCATAACCTTTATTTTATACTTATCAAGTAAATGAAGTATTTCTTTTGTTTTTGAGAGAGAGGTGTGGTTTCTTTTGGAATTAACCAGGCTATTTTCATCGATTGATTCAATACCGGTTGTAATGGCGGTGCAGCCACTTTGTTTCATAAGCTTGATTATTGGTTCATCTAGAAATTGCAGATGCATTTCTGCAGCCCATTTGATTTTTAAGTTTTTAGCTATTTTTAGATTTAATAAATTGGTTAAATGGCTTTTATTAAAGCCAAAGCAAGGATCTCGATAAAGATAATTTTCAATGCCATAATGCATAAGATTATGACGTATTTCTTCTAAAATTTGCTTAGGATCCCTTAATGCAATCTGGTTTCCTTGTTGTAATGGATAGGGACAATAATAAGCACAGGGCATAGGACAGCCGCGGCTTGCGTAAAGGCTTAACATAGGTTTTCGGCCTAAAAGAAAGCTGTGTATGAAACGTCTTTTTTTCAAAAAAGGTTTCCAATATGGGAAAGGTAGTTCATCTAAAGTTGCTTTTTTATTAAATTTGAGTTGACCTTTGAATTTGATTTCATTTAAATTAACGTTAACTAAGCTTCTTTCGGGTTCGCCCATTAAAATGAAGTCGGCAATATCTTCATAAAGCCCGGGTTTTACTGAGGGTAAGGTGCCTGCAAAACCGACTAATGTTTTTTTGTGCTGTTTTTTAATGAGGCGGGCAAAGTTTTGCTCGTTGGAGAATTCAGGGACTGAACCATAAATAAGTACAATATCATAATGTCGATTGATTTTGGCCATTTCTGTTGTGAAATCAATCTGCCAGCCATTTTTGTGAAAAATGCCTGCCAGGCAGCCTAAAGTTAAGTTTGGCAGGATGATACTTTGCGCTTTGTATTTTTCTAATATTTTTGTAATAAGAGATAATTTTGAAACTTGAAATTGACTGGAAGTTCCATATCCGCCCATCATGTCTTTATTGATGGCTTGGTTTTTATAGTGATGAATATCGGCTAATAATATGCTTTTCATTTCAGTAAACCTGTTTTTAGTTTCCAAACGAGCCAAAATGCTTCCCAGATAATTGATTTTGAGATTTTGCTTTCACCTAAAACGCGTTCTGTAAAGGTTATAGGGATTTCTTTTAAACGAAAATTCTGGCACCAGGCCTTGTAAATAGTTTCTATCTGAAAAGAATAGCCATTTGATTTAATTTTATTTAATTCTATTGCTTGCAATGCTTTTAGTTTATAACATTTAAAACCGGAGGTTGCATCTTTTATCGGAAAGCCCAGTATAAAGCTAACAAAGATATTAGCATAACGGCTTAAGAGGCGTCTGGATAAAGGCCAGTTTTTTATTTTTCCATGTTTGATGTAGCGGGAACCTATTACCACGTCATTTGTTTTAATGTGGTTTAAAAAAAGTGGAATAGTTTCAGGGGGGTGTGAAAAATCAGCATCCATTTGAATGATGTTGTCATAGCCTTTTTTTAAAGCAAATTCGAACCCTTTTAGATAGGCAGTGCCCAGGCCTGATTTTGTCTTTCTTTTAATAATAAAGAGAGATGTGAATTTATGTTGTAGTGTTTGAACAATCTCATAAGTTTTGTCTGGTGAATTATCATCGATTATTAAGATACTAACAGAAACAGGCAGGCTAAAAATTGTAGTAATAAGCCGCTCTATGTTCTGGCATTCATTATAGGTTGGGATAATGATTAACGTTTTTATGTTTTTTGGCAATGGACTAGTTTGGTTTTAATTTTATTTAGTAAGACTTGTTCCAGAGCTGGATTGATATTATATATACCGTATAATACGCAGAAAGATGTATATCCTGTTAAATAAATACCGTATGGTACAACTAAAAGTCCGGGGAGTGCTGTAAAAAATAACCCTGCTACGAAAGCAAGATCAAACCATTTTTTCTTCTTCCGGAAAAAGAAGGCAAATATACCGAAATTCACATAAATAAAAAACTTTTTAATAAGAGTAAAAGTTTTAGCTAAAAGATTTTTTATTAGAAAAGATTCTCTGACTCGTATGAGTTTATGGTAATACAGTGTTGGTACAAGCATGCCCGGAAGAGTAATAGTTACTATAGCTGCTTTTGTTTTATTTTTTATATTTTTT
>JAAEMD010000069.1 GCA_024225875.1 bacterium | reverse complement strand
GTCAATTATATACCAATGTTAACAGAAGCATATAATGCCATGTTTGCCGGCAAGGTCGATGCTGCGGTATTAAATACGGCTGAAACAGTAAAAGCAAAGAAAAGAGGTGCAAGAGTCTTAACAACAGCAAAAGGGGTAATGCGAGAAAAGCTAGTTGTTGCGGTTACTGAATCTTTTGCCCAAAAATATCCCAACTGGGTAGGAAGATATGTAAAAGCTCAAAATGAGGCGATGACATTTATTAAAAACCATAAACGTGAGGCCTTAGAGTTAGCGGCTAAAGACCTTGGTATTTCCTATCAAGACGCTGAATGGTTATATAACAACATCAATTTAATAAATACCTTAAATAAAGACGATGTAAACAGCCTAAAAGAAGATATTGATTTCTTATTTCAACAAAAACTTATCTCTAAAAAAGTAAGTATCCTTTCAGAGGGTGCGGCAGTAGACATATACTTTGAAGATTTCGTAAGAAACCAAATCAGCATATGTGCAGTTAGTTCAAGTAGTATTCTTGCCCCTTTCCATAGCTCAAGTGATGGTCCTTTATGGCATAATTGATAAAACTGAAAAAGGGCATAAATTTTTCGCCTTCTTTAAATAGTTTTAACCTTGATTTACAAGCTTAATTAATGGCTTTTAGAGAGCAAACATTTTATACTCTAAAAGTCATTAATTTATAATTGAAAAATACATTATTGAAGATTATAGTAATTAATCGCTTTAAGAAGAAATTTAATTATAATTAAGAGGTTGAGATGAGGTTTTTATTCTGTATCCTGTCTTTATTCATAACGTTGAATCTTTTGGGCAAAGAAATTAATATAACTTATCCTAGAGCTCCATTTAATCTGCAGTTGATAGTCATGAAACATAAAGGATTACTGGAAAAAGAGTTTGCGAAAGACCAGATAAAAATAAAATTTCATGATATCACCTCTGGTGCAAAGCAAGCCAAGGCGGTCGCTACCGGCAAAATTGATATCTG
>JAAEMD010000068.1 GCA_024225875.1 bacterium | reverse complement strand
TTCCCATCAACACTATTGTGAGCCAGTTTATAATTTTAATATAACACCTGTTATGATTTCTTTTCAGGTGTTAGGATTACTATTAAAAGATTATGAATAAAAAATATCCGATCTTATATTTTCTAATATTTGCTTTATTAACGGCAGGCTTCTACCTGATTTTTTCATGCCAGAAACAAGAAGCTGATAAAATTATTATGCTGCAACCTGAAATAAAGATATCAAACTATCAAAAAATAACAGTAAATCCATTATACAACTTATCTAAAAAACAGATTATTTTTGATATAAACATTGAATCTTTCCAAAACAAGTATCTGCTGGATACAGATATAACTCAAGTTTCTTTATTAGTGGATGAGGAAAACACACCTTACCATCCTGTTGCCTGGGAAGAAGTATCTAAAAAAACATATTCAAGACAGGGAAACTTGATTTTTAATACTCAGAGAGTAATAAAAAAAATCAAATTATCTCTTTTTGATGTAAAAACAGTTATATTTGAATGGGAGACCCTAAAAAAATAAGATAAGAATATATGAAAAAAAAATCCCTCTATTTAAGTATCATACTCATAGTTATTTTTTACTTCCATATTTCCACCTCCATAAATAAAGCAGATATGCAAACTTCATCTTTTCCGAAAAAAATGATACGTCTAAAAAATGGGGCAACAGCTATACATTATCTTCCTGCAGGTTTCAGGTCGGAAAAAAGATACCCCTTAATTATGGCCCTTCATGGAAAAGGAGAGTCTGCTGAAAGTGCTTTTCGTGCCTGGCAACCAGTTGCCGATAAATTAGGAATGATACTGGTTTGTCCTAACGGAACAGACAAAAAAGAAGGGTATTCCAAAAAACCGGATGACAAACTAATGTTAATCAAACTGCTCAAATTAATAGACCATAACTACAAAATAGACTTTTCCAAATCATTTTTAACCGGATTTTCCAGGGGCGGTAATTTTGCAATCGAGTCCGGAATAGTCCATCCAGCAAAATTTCGAAACATCATCTGTATTTTTGGATTTTACAATGATAACCTTACTAAAATCATCTTAAAAAATAAAAGAAAAAGACTCTATAAAAATTCAACTTTCTACTTCATTACCGGGAATGGCGACCCAACACAAAAGTCAATTACAAAATGTTATAAATTATTCAAAAAACATGGCATAAAATGCAAACTGAAGGTATATGACAATATTAAACATACCTACCCGCCTGGCCTTTCGTCACTAACAAAAAAGATTCAATCATGGGCATTTCAGAAACAAAGAAAAGATAAGCGAAAAACAAAAAAATCTCTATGAAAAAGTTTCTTATTACTTTTTTGATGCTTCTTTATAAAGCAGATATTTGTTCCAGGCTGCTCCACTAATAATCTGCTCTTCAGCCAGCTTATAGCCAGACTGTATATCCTTAACTTTCCCAAAACAGTAAAAGGCAGCTCCTGCATTAAGGCATACAAGTTCGGATATTTTATGATCCGTCCTGTTATTTGAAAACAGTTCACAAAATAGACCGGCATTGTCTTTAGCACCAGCTCCCTTTATATCAGCTGGAACGGCCTTAAGCCCTAATGTTAACGGATCAAACTCTTTACGTTCCAGACTGTCAGAATTTATCTCATAAATAATAGATTTCCCAGTTGTGGACAGCTCATCCAGACCATCAGCTCCTGCAATAACCAGGGACCTGCTGGTACCAAGAAGTTTAATGGTGTGTGCTATTTTTTGTGCAATATCTTCATTAACTGCGCCTATTACCTGATAATCAACACTGGCAGGATTACATAACGGACCAAGGATATTAAAAATTGTCCGGGCATTTATCTGCTTCCTTGCTTCTGCTACATACTTCATTGCCTGATGATGATTTCTTGCAAATAGAAAACATAAATCAGTTTCTTCAAAAATACTCTGTAGTTCAGAGACTGTAAGATCAAAAGAAATATCCAGTGATTTAAGAAAATCAAAGCTGCCGTTTCCTTTTTTAGATCCATAATTACCATGCTTGGCTACAGGCACCGAAGCTGCAGACAGAATAAAGGAAGCTGCTGTAGATACATTAAAACGCTCTTTACCAGTTCCTCCAGTACCACATAAGTCAATAGCTTTTTTTGATACAGGAACTTTCAACATTTTTTCTCTCATGGCTGAAGCGAACCCTGCCATTTCTTCAACAGACTCCCCTTTATCCTTCAGGTTTAACAGCAGCTTTATTATTTCATCTGATTTACAGTTGCCGGTAAATATTGTATTTAAACATCCTCTGCTGTCTTCTTTTGAGAGATTTTCTCCTGTTGCGGTTATATCAATATATTTTTTAAGGGAACTATTCATAAATATCACCTTTATAATTTATTTTTATGGCTGGTTTAACGGATTTTAAATTAAGTCAGAATTATTATTTAAAAAATGTTTAAAAGATGGTCTATTGTATTTAGCTTCTTACCTTTAAAAAGCATCTCATCCATTAATTTAATGAAATTCACAAAGCTTACCAGGTTAACTTCTATCATAAGATCGATCTCTGATTTAGAAACACAGCCATGCATCAGATCTTCTTCCATAAATTCTTCCTGAATAACTTCTCCCAGCCTGGAATATATAATATAACTTTCCGAATTCAAATCATTTATTCTTTTCACTTTTTCCACTATGATAGTTTTATTATAAACATCCGCCAGATAAACTAAATCAGATAAATTTAAAGAACTGCTGATTTTAGCTTCTGCATACAGTTCTACTTCTTCAATATATTTTTCACCTTTTTCATTTTCAGAATATTCAAATTCAAGATAAATAGGAAAATTTTCAAGTGACCGGAGATTTTTAGAAACCCTCTTAAAGCCATGAACCTGATCATTAAGAACTAAAAAGCCAGGTTTTAATAGATTATGTTTCGCTACATAACGCTCAATATACCCTGGTGCATGTTCATTTTTAAATTTCTCAAAAAAAACAACATACATATGTTTTCTTACCAGCTTTATAAAAGAATCATACGTCATAGTAACTATATATTTTATAATACTTTGATTCTTTTAAAAAGAGTTTT
>JAAEMD010000067.1 GCA_024225875.1 bacterium | reverse complement strand
ATTGACTTTTAAAAAATCCATGGTACTTTTAACTGCAATTTCAGCTGCCTTTTCTAAAGGAAATTTATAAACACCAGTACTTATTGCTGGAAAAGCTAGAGAATTAAATTTATTTTTATCAGCAATTTTTAAGCTGTTTTCATAACAGTTTTTCAGTAGAACTCTTTCATTTTTAAGACCCCCACCCCACACAGGACCAGGTGTATGAATAATATATTTAGCGGGCAAATTATGCCCTCTGGTTAATTTAGCGTCGCCAGTTTGACATCCATTAAGAGCTTTACATTCAGCTAAAAGGTCTGGCCCGGCTGCTCTATGAATAGCGCCATCTACTCCACCTCCACCTAAAAGAGAGGTGTTTGCAGCATTGACTATTACATCTACAACTAATTTAGTAATATCACCCTTAATAATTTCTATTGTACTATTCACTGATTTATTGTTTTTTTACAAACAGACTCCTTTAAAGATAATTCAGATAATCTTATCCACTCTAATTTGTTAGAGGCAGGAATAAATATTCTATCTTTCAATGGCTTTCCTGTGAATATACATTATTTCAAGCAGGCGTAAAATACAGTATTTATTTCAATCAACAGCTGTAGTGAATCCAGAATAGAAAACAGTGCTGTCAAACTTATTAAATTAACCTTAAAGCAAGGCATCAGCACTCTGTATCACAGCTTCCTTAAAAAAACAAAACAATTCAGGTGGGTTTCATGTGCGCTTGTGAAACTGCACTCAGCCGTTTAAACGGACAGTTCAATTTGTAGCCGCTATAGAAAAAATAAAAAAATTCCCTGGTTTTTTTTCTTACTTTACACGACAATATACTAAGAAGAAGAAAGGGACGTCGGCCTCTGCTTAGTCAGCAGTAACAAATAAACTGAATTTGATACGACTATATTTAAGATATATAAGATAGAAATTTCAAATTTATAAAATGTAAATGTTTAAAATAAATTAAAAAGGGAATAAATAAGAATATCAGTAAATAAAAAAAATAATAAATAACAATTAATAAATAATAAGGAGAATGAACAGTTATGAAAATTAATAAAATATGTTTATACATAGTTATATTAGCAGTTGGTATTTCAAGCACACAAATTTATGCTGCATCTATAAATGGTAGTGCATCGGCAGTTATCAATGCTAAAATCGGCATATCTGAAACAACGGCAATGAATTTTGGAATAATAGCGGTTGATGCGACAGGTGGAACAGTAGTTTTAACTAATCAAGGTGCTATCAGCGGCCCTTTATCCTATGAATTAACAGGCACTAAATCTAAAGGTGTTTTAAGCATTTCATCAACACCTGGACAATCACTAACTATCACATATACAAATGGTACTTTAACAGGCCCGGGACCAGATATGGCACTTAATGTTACAGGTATTACAAATACAAATACAGCTTCATTAACCTCCTCAGGTACTGATCCATTAGACGTTGGAGCAGAGCTTGTTGTAGGTGCCACCCAGACTGTCGGTTCATATACTGGAACATATACAGTTGAGGTGAACTATTAATACAGCTGACTAATTGATTACTGTTTCTAACCTGCAAAAGAAGAGTGTTTTATTGTTTATAAAATATACCGTATTAGTATCTTTATTATTGTTCAGCACTATTAACCTTTATGCTGGCCCAAATGCTATCCAGATAACACCTGCAGGAAATACTTCTTCAGGTCAAATTGGACAAGGCACTTTAATCAGCACATATACACAAAATATAGTATCAGGAATAGTAAATTTAAAAACCGGTGATGGAGTCCCTGTAACCGGGACTTCTTTTGCAGGGCAGTATCAAATTACAGCTGTACCTGACTCCCAGGTAAGAACTCAAATTTACGGAGATGCAACACTTTCAGGTCCAGGTGTTGATATTACGATTGATAAATATAAACGAAATAATGGAAGTGTTCAGGTAGATTCAACAGGGATTCTAATTATAAATAATGCTGCCAATTTTACGATAGCTGCTTCACAAACACAGGGAACCTATTCTGGAACTTATTATATTAGATCTAAATATTTAGATCCAATACCTCTTGGTGAAAATAATAACTGGGTATTATCAACGACACAAATAATCTCTGTTGAGATAGTATCCCCTGGCACTATTGGAATTGAAGAAAGACAGGAGCTTTTATTTGGAATTATAGGTGTAGATCCTGCTGGAGGAACAGTAAGGCTCCGGAACTCAGGCATGGATAATATATCAGGTATATCAGAGTTCTCAGGCCTGAGCCAGCCAGGAAAATTTAGAATTTCAGGGACACCGGGCGCAACAGTGCATATTACTACAAGCACAGGAGATACCTTAAGCGGCCCTGGCACAGATATTCAACTTACTAATTTTACAGGGTTTGCATCGCCAGAAACACTTGATACAATCGATGGACAACTAAATATAAACGTAAGAGCCCGTCTTACCTTCGGCCCAAATCAAGTTCCCGGTCATTATAGTGGAACCTATATCATTAATGTTAATTATTAATAAAAGGAGAATTGAAAAATTTCCTGGAGATAAATATATCAAATCAAAAAATTAATCTTAGAGGAGAAAAAAATGCGCAAATTATTTTTTATATTTCTGTTCTGGACAGCTTTTACTCAATACAGTAATGCCAATATTCTGTTACCTGATACATATCTAAAATTAAATCAAAACATTAAATCTAAAGCAATAGAAGTAACAAACACTTCAAAAAAACATAAACGATACAGAACCAGTTTCATTAATTACCTTCAATTATCAGACGGTTCTTATAAAAAAGCAAAAAATGATCAGGAAATAAAGTTTGCAAAACCATTTTTACATATGAGCCCACGATCATTTTCATTAAAGCCGCGTGAAACTCAAACAATACGGCTCTTTAAAAAAAATGCCGCTTTTCAAATAGCAGAAACAGGCGAATACAGGTCTCATTTATTAATTAGTGAGGTTGAAAATTTAGACGCAAAGAAAAATAAAGTGCAAAGCAGTTCTGAGGGTATGCGTATTAATATTTCAGCTCTTATGGGCATGTCTATTCCTGTAATTCTTCAAAAAGGAAAACTATCACATACAACATCTATTGTTTCTTCAAAAGTTATTCTTAAAGATAAAACACCCCATCTTAAAGTAACTCTGTTAAGAAAAGGATCAAGTTCATCCAGAGGTGATTTAGATATCTTTCTTGGTGATCAAAAAATTGGCATAGCAAGAAATATAAATATTTTTGCTCCTTTAAAAAAACGTATACTTACAATCAGGCTATACCAGGACTCAAGACTAAAAACAACTGTTAAAATGTCAAGTCTTAAAAATAAAACGCTTACTATCTATTATAATGAGCAACAAAAAGACAAGAAAAATACTACATCTAAATTCAGCCATAAAGTAGATTATTAAAAAACATCCTGTGCGTAAGAATAAATTATTTATTATTATTGTTATAATAATCTTATATTTATGCCCTGCTAATCTTATGGCAGAACTAGACCTGGTTATCACAAATATAATTTTTGATAACAATGAAGTTTCTGATGGAATAATCATATATCAGGATAGCAGCAAAAAAAAATACATCCCTTTATCCGCTTTATTCAAGGCTTTAAAAATCCCTGTTACAGTTGATATGGAATCTAAATCTGTACACGGATGGTTTGGCACTGAAAATAAAGAAGTGTATTTAGATGCTGAAAAGCTTGTTTTTCATTGTAACAGCAATGAATCAAAGATAGATAAAAAAGACGTTTTCATAAAAGAAAATGATATTTATCTTGAACAGGAAGCTCTGTCCAGATGGGTACCCTTAAAGCTTATTTTTGATCGATTGCAATTAACTCTTACTGTATATACAGACGCTCAACTGCCAATAACCATCAATAAGGAAAAGCGAGAAAGAAGAGCTGCACTGGCAAAATCAAGTGCAGGAGAATCATGTGAGCCGGATGTGCCGGTAAAAAATGACAAAACCAGGTTTTCTGCACCTTTTATTGATATTAATTCAAACTATAATTCCAGTACAGGTAGTAAAAAGAGCAACGGGGTTTTTAGCTATACTCTTAGCGGTCATAATCAATTTTATGGATATGATACGGCATGGTCTTATTATGATAAGGGCGATGGAAATTCAAGACGTTTAATTAATTTGAGTTTCAAAAAAACAGAAACCGATGAGTTTCCGATTAAAGAAATTAAGCAGCTTGAGTTTGGAGACGTTGTATTAAACCAGAATGACCTGATACATAAAGCTACAAGAGGACGCGGAGTAAAAATATCAACCTTATCAAATCTAAATATTAATAATAAAGCTGATATTTTCATTGAAGGCACAATAATACCTGGCTGGGATGTAGAACTATACCACTATGGAAGCTTAATTAATTATGTAGCAAATTCACAGGTTGATCGATATAAGTTCACTGTAAATAATGTTAATTTAGGCAAAAATATATTTTTATTAAAGTTTTATGGGCCACAAGGTCAGGTCCGTGAAGAAACAAAAGTGGTTATTGTTGGTCAGTCAAAAGTAAAAGAAGGAGAGTTTGCGATTGAATCCAGTATTTTTGAAAACAATATAAGGTTGATCAGCACTGGGGAAAATCCTGATATTGATAGTAAAGCATATTTTGGAACAAATATTTACTATGGGGTTAATAAGAATATCACTGCTATGACAGGGTTTTCTTTAGTAAAAGGAAAATCCAGTAAAGAAAATGAAGCCTATTCTATTTTAGATCTTTCAAATACATGGTCAAATGTGCTATTTAAATATAGAGTCGTACAACAGCTGAACAACTATAACACAGCTCATAGTATAGCAGCTAAAACCAGGCTGTTAAATTCAGACTGGGCAGTTGATTACAAAATGTTTGGTTCAATACAAAATCAGAACTCCTACATTTTTAATCAATATGCATCCTCTTATTTGAACTTAGGGTACAGCACCTTATTTGAACACAGTATAATCGGGAAATTACCGATCCGATTTTTTTATCAAAGAAGTGTTCCGCAGGATAATTCAAAAAATGTGTTTAATCAATACACCTGGGTACTTTCCAAAAAGATCGGTCAATTTTTCTTTAACGTAAGTGGTGATTATATAAGAGGATATAACTCAGAACCCTCTTCATTACTGACAGTACAGGCAAACATGCCTTTTAACAGATTTAATTTTCGTTCTATAGCCAGTTACGATGTAGAAAATAATTTCAATCTGAATAAAACACATCTGGTATTAAGTTATCGAACAATAGAGCATTTTTATGAAGCAGGCTGGCAACGTAATTATTTTAATAATATAAATGATTCAAGTATTGATAATTATTTTTTGCGGTTTGGGTGGCATTCAGAGTCAGGCAACTTCTCTTTAGGTTATTCCTTTGGTGCTAAAGATAGTCAATCGATTAACTTTAATTATTCTTTTTCGATTATACCAGTTAATAATAATTTAATGTTTAGCCCACAGTCAGGAAATACAGGCGCGATATTACTACATGTATTTTTGGATAAAAATAACAATAATGTATTTGATTCAGGTATAGACCAGCCATTAGAAGGAGTGAAATTTAAAAATATTAATCCTAAGAAAAAAACAGATTCCAAAGGTCATTTATTTGAAAAAGGGTTTGCTCCAGGCAAAGTTTACAGCATTTCTTTAGGAAGTATGAATGCTATTGACAGTGATTTGATGTTAGTAAGTGTTAAAGATACTTATCGATTTACTACAAAGTCAGGTTCTACATTAATAATTAATGTGCCGGTCATTGAAGTTTCAGATATTGACGGTATTTTAATCAATACAAAAGATACGCCAATTGAAGGTGTTGATATTTACCTGTACGATATGCAGGATAAGTTAGTGATGAAAACAAGATCATTGTTTGATGGTTATTATCTATTTCATAAAGTTCCAAAAGGAGAATATAAAGTAAAATTTGAGGCCGATCAATTAAAGAAAAAAGGGTATGCTCCTATCCTGCAAAAAGTAGTAGATGTAACAAATGATTCCCCGGTTGTAACTATAAAGACTTTATATGATGGAGATAGCAGCAGTGTGGTTTACACTTTTAAAGAATTGTTAGAAAAGAAAGCATTAACACTTTCTTACGCTAAAGAACTCTTTACACCGGTAAGAAGCAGAGTAAGTTATGGCAGGGTTAATGATAGAATCGAAAAATCAGCAGTTAATAAAGAAAATGAAATAAGAACGATTTCCAGTAATATAATAAATAATGTTGTTAATACCTCTAAGTTAAAAAATAAAATATTCATGAAATTACTCTACAGGTTATCAAGAATCCCTTTTATTAAAGGTTATTTGAAAAAAAACTTTAATCTATCACCATGTAGTAACTGTGGTATTTGTGAAAATGCCTGTTCTTCTAATAATATCGAGGTAAAGGATGAGAGTGCCTATTAATATGAGTACCAGCTATACATTCCGGGCATCTCATATTTTAGATGGTAACAATACTAACTATTAATATCAATTTAAT
>JAAEMD010000066.1 GCA_024225875.1 bacterium | reverse complement strand
ATATATAAAATATTTTTTATTAATCTCTTTTTTTTAGTAGTTAGAAAATGATTTTTTATAAAGTTATTTGTAATGTAAAAGCCTTTTAATGTTAATAATATAATTGCAGGATAGATGAAAAATAAGTGACGCCAGGCATCATATATAACAGAATTAAGTACTATTATTGTTAAAACAGGTGTAATGATCCATAAAGCTGTTGCAAGATCATTAAGTATATTACTGTTGTTTTTATATTTGCCAGGTATAAAAAAACTGGCAGACCCTGTAATGAAAAATAATAAGTACAAAGGCGGGGTTGTTAATGTAATCCATACAGGTATATAGTGCCATGGCAGTTCTGTACTTTTAATAAAGCTGCCCATATAAAGCATGGTTCCAGTCCATGGATAATTGCTCATATGTTTTAAAGCACTGAAAAACTGAAAAAATGGAGATTTCCATAGTACTGGCCAGAAGATTATAGTAGATATAACATATATGCCTGTAAAAGAGCAGAGAGTGAAGAGAGTTTTTTTGAAAAAATAATTTTCAGAACTCTTTTTCTTAAATGCAATTTCCAGGCAGATTAAAAGACCGGTAAAAAATGGTACAAGCAGTCCCAGAACTCTGGTTGCAGTAAGTAGAGCGCAGATGAGAGCATGTATGGCTGCTGTTTTAAAACTTTTATTTTCCATATAAAGGCATAATGTATACATGCTGATAATAAAAATAGACATAAAAGGGATATCTTTAGAATTATAAAAAGCATGAGCAAAGATGCGGGGGCTGAGTATTAGGAACAGCACGCCCATCAGTGCGGTTCTTCTGGATTTGAACTGTTTTTTGCATAACAGGTAAAAGAACAGGCAGCCTGAAAAAAATATGCAGAAATTTGCAAAATGCCTGGTTAGATATACTTGTCTTGTACTACTGGTAAAGCTGATTTTTTCCAGTAGATACAGTCCGGCTTCTAATATCTGGCCATGAAATCGTTCACGATGAGAAAGCAGCGTTTCATCATTATGGAAAATATAATCATAAGTCATTTTTCCAAGGTTTCTTTGAAATGGCTCATCCCAGGATATACCATAATCGTTAAATATAAATGTTCCAATAGAGAAAAATATGATGAAAAATACAGGGACTATAAGTTTATCTGCCAGGGTATTTTTATATTTCAGCAGGATCATATCAATATGTATTTGTCAGCACCTTTGATATCTTTTATTTATGGAATACTCTTTTTGTAGCTGTATATTTTATCTGGTGATCTGTGTTGGGGCCCAGTTTTAGATTCATTCTTATTTTACCGGCAGAAACCAGTGTGTAAGGGCTGGATATTGTTTTTATTTGCCAGTCTTTATCCGGAAGTAGATCAACGATTTCTGCTGTAATGAACTTATCAGAATAATTTTCGATTGTAATAATAAAATCACTTTCTATTATTTTGGAATTACGCAGCTGATTATCCGGATTCTCAGTTATACCCATACAGAACTTTTTTCCTTTAAGATCGAACTTCTTCCCGTAGATAATCTCTTTTGTTTCATTATGGGAGATAGATGAAATGATATCTTCTCCAAGAAAGATTCCGTTAGTCGAGTATATGCTTAACTTTCCTGCGGGCAGTGGTTTTTGAGATAAGTTTTTGAATCGCAGCACTATGTCCAGCTGAGTTTTTTTGCTTTGATCCTTAATATGCCAGGGCAATGCAGGGGCTGTATATCGATATATTTTTTCTGTTTTAAGATCTAGTGTTCTGAATAAGGGCAGTACAGTAACAGCCCCATTTTTTAGTGTATGTGACCCACTGGTTTTATAACTGTAATATTCGTCTTCTTTTACTGCTTTATTTTGATGTGCAGCTGCTTGTCTGGCATATAAGTGATGAGATGAATCCTGCTGATGAATGTAAGGAATTATTTGTGGCTTGCCGCCAGTAACTTCGATTTTAATATTTTTAAATTCCATGCCGGAATTATTTGTTATCCACACATAAGGAGTCAGGCTAAGCAGGTTTTTTCTATCATTGATAGTACCTTTATAATTTATGTCAGAGCTCATTGTATCTATAAAGCAGGATAATATAACATCAGCTCTTTTTTTTTCGGGTTTGTTTAGTAATAATGTCAAGACAGGCTTAATAGATATATTTTTATTTTTAAGGTAGAGGTTCTGTTTTTTACTATTGATAATAAGATCTCTGTTTTTAGCTTTGCCCAGTATCTGATAATCATTGTCCTGATATAATAAATTTAATACAGAGCTGTTTTTACTTTTATTGACCCTGACTGACTGACCTCTTATTTTATTAAAAAAGTCATTAATATTATTTAAATCATATGAATAGGACCAGGATTTGAACTTTGGTTTGATAATATAAATAGAGTCAGCAACTATACCATAAGGCATATTAGTTAATCTGATTTTTTTGTTAATAATATTTCTGTTTTTATAGCTGTACTTTAGAAATGATGGGTTGCCAGGATAAAGAATTAATTTGTCTGATGAAAAACAGGGTAGAGTAAGGATGTGAAGTGTCAGCAGAAATATGGTCGATTTATATATTTTTTGCAATATGCAGCACCTCCTCCATTTTATTATAATCCTTTTTACCAGGAGAGTTTTCTACCCCTGTAGATATATCAATAGCGTATGGATTTACCAGTGTTAGAGCTTTTTGCAGATTAGTTATATTGATGCCGCCAGCTAAAATAATAGGGATATCGAAGTCTTTAGCTTTTAATGCGAGACCCCAGTCAAAGGTTTTGCCTGTACCTCCATCCCGATGCATAACTTTGGTGTCGAGCAGTATCGCAGATACAATGCCCTGATACTTTGCAATACCAATAATGTCTTCAATATCAGATACTTTTATGGCTTTTATTACTTTTCTGGGCATCTTAAGGCAAAAACCTGGAGATTCACTGCCATGCAACTGTATGATATCCAGCCTGCACTGTGTTGTTATTGCATTGATTTCCTCTATACTTTGATCCAAAAACACCCCAACCGATTGAATGAAAGGCGGCAGGTTCATACTTATTTCTTCTGCTGTTTCCGGTGTGATATATCTGGGGCTGTCTTTAACAAAGATAAAACCTATTGCATTTACACCAAGTGATATTGCATTTTGCGCATCTTCGATATTAGTTATTCCACAAATTTTTATATTCATAGCAATATTTTTAGTCAGCTGGCCTGAAAAAATCCAGTATCTCCGGTTTTTTAGCAAGACCTTCACCAATAAGAACAGCATTAAAACCCAGTTCATTAATTTCTTTTAGCTGGTTAATATTCGAGTATCCGCTTTCTGCTACAAATAAAGTTTTATCCGGAAAAGCGCTCTTTGCTTTTTTGAAAATATTAATGGCGTTGTTAGTGTCGGTATGAAAGGTGTGAAGATCTCTGTTATTAATACCGACTAAAAACCTGCCGGATAAGTTTTTAATTTCATTGAGTTCTGCAACTGTATGAATTTCCAGTAATATATCAAGGTTAACTGATTCAGCAGTATCTATAAGTTCCTGACATTGCTGCTCTGATAATAAAGCTTTTATTAAAAGTACTGCATCAGCTTTGATAATTTTAGATTCATAAATCTGTACAGGGTCGATTAGAAAGTCTTTACGTAAGACAGGAAGATTTACCTGTTTTTTTATTTCAGGAATAAAGTCAGGAGATCCCTGAAAAAAAGCTTTTTCTGTCAGCACGGATAAAGCTGAGCTATTCTTTTTTTTAAATTCCTTTGCCAGCTCAACCGGGTTGAAGTCCTCTCTTATGACACCTTTAGAAGGGGATGCTTTTTTTATTTCTGAAATAATACTTAATTGATTTGACGATAAAGCATCATAAAAAATATTGTTAAGGTCATGTTTTATTGCTAAAGCCTGCTTTTTTAGTTTTTCCAGTCCATATCTGTTTTTGATCTCCTGTATTTCTGTTTTTTTGTTATTAATTATTTTTACCAGGAAGTTATGCATTTTAATCCTTATCCTTTTTGATTTTTTGACTATTATCAGATGAAAGGTACACTTTTGCATTATCAGGCAATGATTTTGTTAACCATACATTTCCGCCTATTATACAGTTATTACCGATCTCGGTATTACCACCCAGAATAGTTGTTCGTGCGTAAACTGTTACATTATCCTTAATAGTAGGATGTCTTTTGCCCTTTATATCTTTTGATATGCTGAGCGCACCAATGGTTACACCCTGATATAATTTAACATTGTTGCCAAGAAGTGCTGTTTCTCCAACAACAATGCCTGTGCCATGGTCAATACAGAAACAGCTGCCAATATTTGCGCCAGGATGAATATCTATTCCTGTTTCACTATGGACAATTTCTGTCATCAGCCTGGGTATCAGTGGAACATTTTTTTTGAAAATAAAATTTGAAATTCTGTATACTGTAATTGCCTGAAAACCAGGGTAGGCCAGTATTATTTCCGAGACACTTCTGGCAGCAGGATCGCCTTCGAAGTTAGCATTTGCATCTTCTTTTAAAATTTTTCTGAGTTCAGGTATATAGGCAATCAAACTGTTAACAATTTCTCTGCTTTTTTCTCTGCACTGTTTCTTTTTGAGGTCATTACACTCTTTATTTTCTCTGCACTCCCAGCAAAGGCTTTTATAAATTTCTTCTGTCAACATATCACTGACTTCAGTTACTTTTTGACCTGTAATATAAGGTAAATTGTGAGAGTCTATTTTTATTTTTTCAAAAAAGCCGGGAAAGAGTATTTCCTTAAGTTTTTGCAGGATATGGTTTATGCTTTGACGCGATGGAAGGTTTTCACCTTCCAGGTGATTAATAATCCCTATTTTATCATAAGATTCCAGAATTGAATTTATATTGTTCTTTAAAACTTCCGATTGTTTCATTCGTATAAGAGATCCAGTTCTCTTTCGATTATTCTTTTTCTTCGTTTTCGTCTGGACGATCTTCTTTCTCTTCTTTTTGATCTAAAATCATTTATCTTTTTTTCAGGATCATGTTCCAGTCCCCATAAGGTAAGGCTGAGTCCTGCTGATATTGCAAAAGGGTCCAGGGCCAGATTAGTTTTATTATCAAGTATGAAGTTTTTGCTTATCTCAAAAAAAAGACCTGAAAATTTATCCATTCTAAAAAAGAAACCAGTCTTTATTCCATAACCAGGAATCGGTGTCTGAAGGAACTTTGAAGTGAAGTTTAAGCTAACAAGCCCTGCAATATAGGGAGATATTTGTCTGTATGGAAAAAAATGGTATAGTATCCCGGCTGTAACAGGTACCATTTTGAGTCGGGGATATTTATCAGTGCTTGACCTTGCCTGTAGATATGCAGCTGACATTGTAAAGCCTATACCGTCTGATGTAATTAAATCCAAACCAAAGCCGTATTGAGAGCTGCGTTCAAAAGCTTCATTCAGTAAGACATATTCTCCTGAAAACTTTAAATTCTTAATAATAGATTCAGCATTTACAGAGGTGCTTACAAGCAATACTATTAATAGATTGAGTATGAATAATTTATTAAACTTCATATTATGTGTCACCATAACTATATTTTTATTAGATCACTTTAAATATGTAAAGTATAGTTCAGGTAATGATATTTGAGAAGTCAAAAATGAAGAATAATATTTACTCTACATAATCAATAGCTTTATCATGATCTTTAAATGCATCTGAAACTTCTGGCTTGTGAACCTCATTTATAAGGCCATCATCTTTTTTATCTACACTGGGGTTATCACTTTTTTGTAGCCTGAAAGAACCCAGGAAGGCCTTTTTAAGAAAAGTTTTAATTTTATCTTTCATTACTATTGTCTCCTTTTATAATTTGTTTTTTGTAAGATACATTGTTAAATGTTGAATGTATTTTATAAATTTAGATAATACTAAAGTTAAAAAACACTATATTATAAATATGCCATATTTGAGCTAAAAGTAAACACTTTTTAAAACTCTTCACAGATATTGGAGTTTTTATTTGCCCCTGCCTCTATTAGTTCTGATATTGTTACGAACCTGTAGCCCTGGCTTTTCAACTCATTTATTATTTGAGGAACAGCTGTAATGGTCCTGGGATTACTGTCATGAAACAGGATGATAGCCCCTGGGTGTATACGTTCTACTACTCTTTCTGTAATCTGGTCTGCTGTTAAGTGCTTTTTATAATCTCTTGAATCAATAGTCCATAAAATAATATTATCAAAATATGGTTTGAAAATATTTTGATCATGCCATCTTATTTTTCCATAAGGAGGACGTATGAATACTGGCAGTTTATCCAGATAGGTGTAAAATATGTACTGGCTTTTAGCTATATCCTCTTTTAATCCTGTTTCAGATAAATTATATAAGCGATCATGTGCATATGAATGATTGCCTGTCTCATGACCTTCTTCATCGATCTGGATCAGAATTTCAGGACTCCTTTCAATCTGTTTTCCGATAAGAAAAAAAGTTGCTTTTATATTATTCTTTTTCAGAATTTTTAATAACTTTCTGGTATAGTATATGTTTGGTCCATCGTCGAATGTTAAGGCCGCAATTTTTTTTGTTGTATCAACTGAAGTAATAAAAAAATCACTGGCAGATAAAATGCCGGGGCTGGCGATACTTAATATAAGTAATACTTTAATAAAGCTGATTTTACAGGTCATTAGACTAAATCTTCAAGTTGAGTGATAAGTTTATCTATATATATAAGACTTTTTTCCCAGAAAGCAGGGTCTTTGATATCTACTTTCATTATAGCTAATATATTTTCAGGTTTTGTTGAAGAACCCATAGATAAAAAATGTTTATATAGAGGGATGAAAGAGTCGCCGTCCTCAAGGTATTTCTGATAAAGAGCAATAACAAGTAAATTAGCAAAATTATAGGAGTAGACATAAAACGGCCATTCAAAAATATGGGGTATAGCAGCCCACTCAAACTTATATTCTGCCGGTTGTTTTACGGAGGTTCCAAACATCAGTTTTAGTTGTTTGCTGTAAAGCTCGCATAAACTTTGAAAACTCATTAAATTGTCAGGTATATTTTTATGGGTTTCCATTTCAAATAAACTAAACATATTCTGTCTATGGCTTGATGCAAAGATATTCTCCAGTTTATCAGAGATAATAGCTGTTCTTGCTGTTTTGTCTGTCTCTGTCTTTAAAAAATAATCAGTTACCAGCATTTCTGAGAAAATTGATGCTGTTTCTGCAAGAGGTAAAACAGGATGAAAGTTTGATAAGTTTTGTTTAGAACAGTAGATGCTGTGGACGGCATGGCCCAGTTCATGTGCTAAAGTAGCGACATCTCGTTGCTTTCCTAAAAAATTCAGCAGTACATAAGGTTTAATATCAGGTGTGGAACTGGAGCAGTATGCTCCACCGGTTTTGTTTTTTTTGACAGGAGCATCTATTCTATTTTCGAGGAACATGGAATTTGCCATATCATATATCTCCTGATCAAAGGCTTTGAAAGCGTCAAGGACAATTTTTTTAGATTCTGACCAGGTATATGTTTTACTGTTTTCTGGCATAGGAGCATATATATCTGCCAGTGTTATATCAGGAATATTAATTATTTTAGCTTTTAGTTTATAGTAACGTTGAACCAGTTTATAAGACTTTGTAGTTATTTCGTGTAGTACTTCAATAGATTTATTATCCAGGTCATTATGACTGTTTCTGATTTCTATAGCCGATTTATAGCCTCTTAAATCTTTTTCTATGTTATAGTCTCTGATTATATTGTTAAAGATATGTGTTAGTACCAGTTTGTTTTCTTGATATTTTTCAAAAAACATTTTCATTGCACTTCTGCGAACAGCAGAGTTTTCGTGCAGGCGGAGTGATCTTAATTCACTACCGTTCATTTTCTGCTTCTTACCATCAACTTCAAACTCAAACTCAAAAGAAGAAGTCAGCTCTTCATATAGCTTTATGAATGCATTTTCACCTGTTAAATCTTTCAGGTTTATTAACTGCTCCTCTTTCTCGGATAGATTATACTGTGCTGTCTTCCTGGTTCTTTCGAGAGAGTACCTGTAGTCTGTCAGCTCAGGATCTTTTTCCAGGGCTTTTAATCTGTCTACAGGTATTTTTGCAAGCTCCAGTTCAAAGAATATAAGTGTATTTTGTACTGTAGACTCTTCTTTTTCAATTTTAGCCTGCCGGGCTTTGACTATTTCATTTGAAGTATCAACTGAATATATAAGGTGTATGTACTGCCCGATTTTGTAAACTGGTTCTAATATGCTTTCAATCTGTTTATAGCAGTTATGCAGTTCTTTGGGGCTCAGTGTTGAAAGGGAGCCTTTATACTTTTTGGCAAACTCGGATGATTTGTTTTTTGATATCTTCATTATATTACTTATTTTTGTATCATCTAACTCTGTAAACAGGTCTGATAAGTCCCATTTTATGTTTTCTGCCCCTGATTTTCTGGCCATAATAGTCCTTCTTTTACTTTTTTTTGTTTTTTATGTGTTGCTGATAATAATTATAGTCTAGTCTAAATAATTAAAACATAGTAAAAAAATGTGATTATTAATTTTGTGATTATTGTTAATATTTTATCTTACGATATATTTGAAGTGTGATGTACATAAACGAAGTCATTTGAAAACTTTAAGTGTCGGACATTTTACTTTGGAACAGCTATATATTTAGAAAAGTAGTTTTGAACCTTAAATTAAGATACATAATCATAAAAACAGCATAGCAATGCCTGTAGAAATGATGAGCAGGGCACCTGTTGTTTGTAATGATGACTTAATTATATTTTTAAACCTGGTTTCTTTTAAAAAATTATTTACAAATGTTTTTTTTAAAATTATGGTAAATAAACAAAAAAAAGAAATCATTATGGCCATGCCGATTGACATTGAAAATACGGCCAGGATACCTGTTGCGAGTGTTCCTGCTGATAATGAAAAAATTAAGATAGCTATTGCTCCAGGACAGGGAACCATTCCTGTAGCCAGTGAAATGGGCAGTAAAGTTTTTATAATATTTTGCTGCTCATTTATTTCTATTGAATATTTATGAGTATGATGAAACCCGTATATGGTTTTGAAAAGAATAAATAACCCTGTTATTACTATTAATACAGCACTGACAGGCCTGATAATATTTGTAGAGCTGGTTATGGATAGAGTGATGGGGTTATTGAGTGCCATATATAATATTAATACTAATAAAAGTGCAGAAAATGCATGAGTTGCAGCTATCATAAACCCGGTTATCAGACCGTCAGAAACCTTTGCTTCTCTGGACAGGAAAAAAGAAGAAGTTATCAACTTGCCATGCCCGGGACCTAATGAGTGGATGATACCGTACAGAAACGATATTAATAATAATATAAATAAAGCGGACCTTTTCTGGTCTTTTATATCTCTCATTAAAGTAGCGATAGTCCTGTTTAATTTTCTCTGAACAGGGCTTGTTATTCTTAGTATTTTTTTTGTTAATCCTGTTTTTACTAAGGGTGCCTGGTTTTTTTGAACTGAACTGCTTTTGGATAATAATGGATTTGCGTAAGTATGATAGCTAAGAAACACTAAAGAGCAGAAACAGAATAATATTATAGTTAAAGTTTTTTTAATAAGCATATTTCAGGTTTACTTTTTTTTGAATGTTACCATAATTTCTTCCGGAGACAATGGTACGTTATTGCTGTCAAAACAATCATCATTTTCAATAATTTTATAGGATCTTTGAAATTTTGAACTGCCTTTAAATGATACAGGTTTTGTTTCAATTAATGCAATATCAATATAATATGATTCGTCATATACTGAGAAAAGAATATTTTTATTTGTATCGGATGCGCTTATATGACATGGAACAAAGAACTTATATACCAGTAAGCTGTTTTCTATTTCAGCAGTGAAGTTTTTTACAAAATTCACGATGAATGGCTTATTATTTATTTTAATGCTTGTAAAGTACTTGAAGTCTTTAAGGTTTTCAAAGGCTTCTTTTTTAATTTTTTCTATTTCAGATCTGTTAAAAGCATTATCTTTATTTTTATCGTAATCACTTATTATCATGCTGCTGAACATATTATCAAAAGTCCATTTGAGTTCTATCCCTGCAAACCCATTTTTATCAAAATGACAGACTACATGGTTTTCAATAAAGATATGAGGATGAGCAAAGAGTGTTTTTGTAAATATAAGACAGAGTCCGATGGAAAAGTAAAATATTTTTAATACTGTCCTAATATTCATCAAAAAAACTTTGAATCTCTTTCCATTTTCCGGTTTTTGTTAAGCTTGTTATAAGCAGTACTCTGGCTTTTTGAGGGTTAAGTGAGTTTGCAGATATAAACCTGTGTTTCTGGTCATCTACCTCTGCTTCTTTTGTAACAATACCGCTTCCGCATCTGGAGCTTCTTACGATTATAACCCCTTTTTTTTCAGCATCAATTAACCCCTGCATTGCATCCGGATGCGGATTGCCGTTTCCAGTGCCTGCAAGAATAATCCCCTTTGCTCCATTTTTGACAAAAGCATCTACAGCTTCCCTGCCACAGTTTGCATAACCATATATAATATCTACTTTTGGCAGGCTGGAAATATTAGAAATATTAAATTCACTGTTATAGGTGTGCTTCTTTGTTGATTTCTGATAGAAATAGACATTTTCATCGACTATATAACCCAGTGGACCGCTGTTAACTGATAGCAGAGTATCTATTCCTGATGTATTTGTTTTTGTGCCTTCCCGTGCACTATGGATTTCATCATTAAGTAATAAGAAGGTCCCTTTCCCTTTTGATTTGCTGCTGGCTGCCAGAACAATGGCTTGATATAAATTTACCAGGCCGTCAGAAAGCACTGAAGTTTCCGGCTTCGCTGTACCGACCAGTACTACAGGCTTTTTACTATTAATAATTAAACTGAGAAAATATGCTGTTTCTTCCATAGTATCAGTATTATGGATAATAACTATCCCATGTACATCCGGTTTGTTAATAAGCTCATTGACACGTTTTGCTAATTTCAACCATATTTCGTTTGTCATAGCCTGACTTGAAATTTGTAATGACTGATCACTTTTTATATTTGCAATATTTTTTATCCCGGGTGCAGCAGCAATTAATTTCTCAACAGAGAAAGAAGCAGTTTGATAGCCGGTTGCTGTATCTTTTTTATCAGTACGGAAAAAATGTCTGTCTGTATCAATAATGAATATAGTCTTCTTTACAGTTTCTGAAAAAATGCTGAGATGACAGGACATTAATATTATTGACACCAGAAAAATAAAGATTCCCTTACGATTTTTCATATAAAACAACTCCTGAAATATATAAATTCAAAGAAACTTTGAAAATTTAATGAATAATAATTATATAGCTGTTCCAAAATAAAATGTCCGACACTGACGTTTTCAAATGACTTCGTTAATGTATGCCAGTACACAGCACTCAGGCATTTAAACGGACAGTTCAATTTGTACCAGCTATAGTCCTTGCGATTAAAAATAATACAGCCATTCTATTATAAAGAATAGCAAAAGTCTATTTTTGAGTGTATCTTCCAGGGTGCTGATTTTCCATTTTATTGCACTCGTACTTGAGAAAGTTCTGGAAAAAAAACCGGAAAATATAAAATGAATATAGAAATTCTGGATTATCCCATAAACATATATAAAGTATGCCTGCCATATTCTGCCAGGAAACAATATCTGTACTTTGAGCAGACCTGTCGTAAGTATCAGTAGCAGTAGATGAAGCGAGCCCGGAGGATACTGGGAATAACAGTAGCAAGGATGCCGGCAACAGGATGTCTGGCAGAGATATTAAGGCAAAAATATGGAGATCGTGTAGATCATCCTCATTTCCCATCAACACTATTGTGGGCCAGTTTAAAAATATTATTTTGTTCAATTATTAAAATTCGTAGTAATATATTTAAATCATTATATCTGCAGATACAGGACTTTGTCCTGATTGAGTTTAAACAGGTAACGGAGTAAGGAATGAAAGAAAGAATAAAGAAAAGACTTGCTGTTATGATCTCTAATCTCGGTTCACAGGTTTTAATAGCAATGGCAGCAGGTATTGTTGCCGGTGCATTACTGGGATCGTCAGCATCAATATTTGCCCCTTTAGGTACGATTTTTATAAGTTTAATTAAAATGCTGGTGATTCCTCTTGTTGCAGTATCCATCATTTCCGGAGCAGCGTCGATGGGAGGAACTAAAGCAGCCGGTAAGATTGGATTTTTAACATTTTTATATTATGCAGGCACTACAGCTGTTGCTGTTACATTTGGTTTGATCCTTGGCGCTGTATTTAAACCAGGGGCAGGTGTTGATTTTCAAACAGTACAGACAATGTTTTCATATGAATTTGCAGCAAAAGGAGATGCCCCGGGCTTCTGGGGTACTATTCAGGGTATAGTACCTGAAAATATATTTAAATCTTTAGTAGATGGGAATATAATGCATGTTCTGCTTTTCAGTTTGTTTCTGGGTTTTGGAATTTCAACCTTAAAAAAGGATAGAAAAGAATTTCTGGTAAAAAACTTTGACTATCTTACGGAATCTTTGATCTGGATGATTGAAATCGTTATGCTGACTGCGCCCATAGGTGTTTTTGGTCTTATGGCTGATGCAGTTGGTACTTTTGGGTATGGAATATTAGGATTGGTAATCAAGTTATTCCTTGTATATAGTTTAGCACTTATATTACATTCTTACGGTTTTTTTTCATTAACGCTTAAACTGTTTTCCAGTATCTCTGTTAAACACTTCTACTCAAAGATGATTAAAGCCCAGGTCGTGGCCTTTTCTACTGCATCTTCAATGGCAACACTACCTGTTAATTTTGAAGTATGTGAAGAAGAACTGGGAGTTTCTAAAGAGACAGCAGCCTTTGTTTTACCATTAGGCGCTACAGTCAATATGAATGGTAATGCTATTTATTTTGCTTTGGCAGCTATGTTTTTTGCACAGTTGTTTGGGATAGATTTAGGGTTTTCGCAGTATATTGCAATAATAGTTACTGCAACGGCAGGTTCTATTGGTCAGGCAGGTGTTCCGGGCCCCTCTTTATTAGTTGTAGCCGTACTTGTAGCAGCTGATATACCAGTAGCTGGTCTGCCGCTGCTGTTTGCTGTTGACCGGCTTTTTGATATGATGCGGACAGTAGTAAATATTACGGGTGATTCTGCATGCGCTGTTATTGTGGATGATATGGTCAATGCTGTAAAAAGTAAATAAATTAGTATTAATTATGCTCTTTGAGGTATCCAGAATTATCAGAACTGAAAGACAAAGCATTTCACTGGAGATTTTGCCTGATGCCAGTTTGCTGGTTCGCGCACCAGAATTCGTATCAGATAATCTTATTAAGAACTTTATAAATGTAAAAAAAGACTGGATCATTCGCAAGAAAAAGGCTGTTGAGCTGCACAGGTCTCGTACTACAGAAAAAAAATATGTTGATGGTGACCGATTTTATTACCTGGGTAATGAGTACAGCTTGAGGATTGTTAAAGATGCAGGACATGATCTTGTTTTAAAAGATGAATTTTTGTTATCTGAAAGAAAGCAGGCTAAAGCCAGAGATTTATTTGCTGCCTGGTATAAAGGTCAGGTAAAAGACATTATTACGGATCGTGTTGAAATTTATGCGGAAAAATTTGGTTTCAGCTTTAATAAAGTAAAAGTTAATAGTGCAGTAAAAAGATGGGGCTCATGCAGTAGTAACGGTAATTTGAATTTTTCCTGGAGACTGGTTATGGCGCCTTTGGATGTTATAGACTATGTGGTGATACATGAACTTGTTCACCTGAAGATTAAAAACCATTCATCATCCTTCTGGCAGATGGTCGCAACTTACTGTCCTGACTATAAGATATCAAAGAAATGGTTAAATGATAAAGGTCGTTTTTTATATTTATAGCAGACAGACATTTAAACGGACATTTTACTTTGTACCAGCTATAGTTATGAAAAAGTCTTTAAAATATATCTTCAATATTTGATTTATCCAGTGTTAATTTAATAAAAATATTGAAACTATACATAAAACTGTGTTCAGATGAGATTTTTATTCCCAGCTTACCCTTATAGTCTTTAAGTATTGTTATCAGACCAAGTCTGGAACTGGTTTTTTCAAACTGAGCGTTATATTCTATATTTTTGATAAAAAGATCTTCAAGTTTATTCTGGTTTAAATTTTTCATGAATCTCATTAGCAATTCTGTTTGTTTTTCATCGCTTGCATTTATAGTTTCTATTGTTATTTTGTCTTTTGAATCATGAACAGAAATGGTTACAAGTTTATTAATGTCCGAGGAAAATTTATAAGCATTTTCAAGTAGTTCATTAATAGCGGTGGTTATAACATATACTACATTTTCTTGTGGATTAAAATTGAAAATATTATTCTTTGCTATATAATCTGCAACAGAGCCGCAGGTATGCCAGTCTTTTGTCAATTCCATTGGAACGATAAAATCAATGCTTACAGCATCAGCAGTCTCTTTCTCTGCTTTTGTTTCCAGATAATTGCCGTAAATAATGCTATTTTCATTCATATGATTTATTCCCATAATAATGTCTCAAGCAGCCTGAATTGTTCGTACAATATAAAGTATACCCTGAAAATTTTAAGTTCAAACATCTTATATATTTTTTATATAAATACACTATGGACATTTTAGCCTCTACCATTAAATTATGAGCCGAACCATTTACTGTAAAGCTTATCATGTATGCCGCTGGATCTTATTTGAAGCAGGGCATAGTTTATTGACTCTTCAAATTTACTGTTATCAGCTAAAGCAACAGCATAGCTTTCTTTTTGGAAGACCTGCCCTTTTGTTTTAACTTTACCATTACCTTCCTTTGATTCATAGAACCGTAAAACAGGGCTGTCATAAACAATAGCTTCTACAGTACCATTATCCATCGCCTGGTAAGCATCTTCAATGTTTTTGTATGCTATAGAAGGGATATGATCCTCTCTAAGGTACTGCTTTCCTGTGCTTCCTTGAATTGAAGCTGTGTTTTTTTCTGGTAAGTCAGCAGGGCCATTTATTGATCCTCTTAACTTATGAACCGTAAGTTTACTTGTTACTGTTGCTGTAAAAAAGGCAAATACTTTTTTATTCATTTTAGAAAATCCTCTGGTTTATAAATCTCAACGCTTACTAACTATTATATCATTTGAAAATGAAATGTAAGATATAACGCTATTATTATATTCAACCTTATATTACTGATGCAATCTACAATACATCTTATTCAAAATAGAGTATCTGATTTTTGAACCTTTTTTTTGGGGACTTGCAACATGAGATGATTATGATCAGGGGTTTGCATTTCCAACTTCTGGATTTTAGTATTCAGCCGTAACAGCTCAATATCTTTGTCAGTTATACCCATTGCCTCCATTGTGCTTTTTTTGCCAATAAGTTTAAAGTGTTTGTATTTTGCGTAACCTGCTTTATCAGTTGCAAGGCATATGAACGAATTTAAAATAGAAAAGGGAAATATTACAGGTGTGAAAATAATTTTGACACTGAGCTGGAGGCAGTGTTTAGTTGTCCTGGCAAGAGCCAGTATAAAACTTTTTTTGTTATTTATATTTGGTTTTTTCCGCTTAACCATACTTTTATGGTAGTGTAACAGCTTGAAAAAACTATATGGAAGATCAAGGACTAACCTGGACATTCCGAA
This sequence comes from bacterium, assembly GCA_024225875.1. Taxonomy (GTDB): domain Bacteria; phylum Margulisbacteria; class Marinamargulisbacteria; order JAAEMD01; family JAAEMD01; genus JAAEMD01. The sequence goes on along the minus strand of JAAEMD010000066.1, from coordinate 856 downwards.
TGTAGCAAAAGAATTTATTGTAAACAATACACTAATTATTTTGTTGGGTTCAAACGCAGTGTTTTTAAATGAACTTGAGCATTGATTAAAGGTATCATTGAGGAGTCTTAGGGTTTCCAGCTTTAAGAAAAGCAATTCTTTACCTTTTAAACTATCATTATTGATAATGTGTGCTTTTTCTTTCTTCAGCGATAAAATTTTATTTGAATTATATCTTTTTATTATAGAAGGTGTTTTTTCATGTTTTAATACAGGCGGTCTGGTTTTGTTGAATAGATTCAGGGCGTTAGAGTTTAAAAGCATAAGAATTGACTGTCTTCCTTTTTTTGATGCAGGGACTTCCGTTTCTTTGAATAATATATTTATAAATGCTGAATTAGAGGGTGCTTTTTTTTGGGCATTATCAGATAGTGTTTTATGATAATCTAAACTTTTTGTAGAGTTTGTGTGATAAATTTTCTTGTTGCTTTTATCTGGTTTATTATTTATTTTTAGAGAAAATAAACAGAACGCTGATTTTGATAAATTGTTTTTAATACCGAAGATTTGTTGATCTGTTGTTGTATTTTTTAATTCAAAGGTTGATTTTGATGCATTTTCTGGAGTAATTCTATTTTCTGGCAGGTTGTTATCTTTTATTGACATTAAATCAGGAGATGAATTTGATTTTCTTTTAATAGTATTTATTTTATAGTTTTTCTTATTAACATTAATATTATTTATACTGTTTAACATCTCTAACCCCTTAGTATTAAGGTATAGCTGATCCAAAGTAAAATGTCCGACACTTAAAGTTTTCAAATGACTTCGTTAATGTACGCAATTACACAGCACTCAGGCATTTAAACGGACAATT
>JAAEMD010000065.1 GCA_024225875.1 bacterium | reverse complement strand
TCAACATCGGATATTCCATGGGTCACTACATTCGCCCGAAACCCAAGAAATCGCAACTCCTTTACGCCTGAAAATTTGAAGGGTTATCTAGATTTAGTGGATTTTATACTGCTTTTTTAGTGGGTTTTGGCGAACTTGGGGAGATGAGCATAAAGAGAAAGTCATAGAAGATATATTAGATAACTGGGTTACTCTAAGTCAAAACGGTAAATTTCATGCTGTTTTTGCAACCAGCAGTATTCCAGAAGCTATTGAGTATTATCGATTAATAAAACGAGTTAAACCGGAACTTAGAATAACTGCACTTTTTGACCCTAATATTGATAATGGTGGGAATATGGCATATAAAGGAGATGGCATTGTAGAAATATTAGAAGATTATAATCAAAATTATAATCAGAATTTTAATCGAGCAGCACATTCTAAATTCAAAAAAGATATCGCAGCCAGGCTGGCTCATAAAAAACCTTATTTTATGATAGACAGAACGCCCGAAATGCAAATAGATTTACTTATAGTAGTTGACCAGATGCTGACAGGATTTGATTCTAAATGGATAAATAGTCTTTATATGGACAAGGTAATTAAACACGAAAATATTATACAGGCATTTTCTCGTACTAATCGCCTGTTCGGTACTGATAAGCCTTTTGGAACAATTCGTTATTACAAAATGCCTCATACAATGGAACAACATATTAATACCGCTGTAAAACTATATTCAGGGGATAAACAAATCGGATTATTTGCTGATAAATTAGAGAGAAACATAAATAAAATGAATTCGATTTATGATGATATTTTTGAGTTATTTAATAATGCAGGTATTCCAGATTTTACAAAACTTCCCGATGATTTATCTGAACGTGGACAATTTGCCAAATTATTTAAAGAACTCAATTCTTATTTACAAGCAGCAAAAATTCAAGGATTTACGTGGAGTCAATTATCATACACATCTGGCAAAGGTAAGGAAAAAAGTGTTATAGAGCTAAAATTTGATGAAAACACTTATCTTATATTAGCACTTCGATATAAGGAATTATTAAACGATGGCAGTGTCATTAGTTCTGGTGATGTTCCTTTTGAAATAGAGGGATATTTAACAGAAATTGATACTGGGGTAATCGATGCTGATTATATGAACTCCCGTTTTACTAAATATCTAAAGACGCTACAGCAGGAAGGAGTTGACCCTGAACAGAAACAAAAAACACTTGATGAATTACATAAATCATTTGCATTTCTTACGCAGGAAGAACAAAAGTACGCTAAAATCTTTCTGAATGATGTTCAAAGAGGAGATGTGGAAATCGATACTGAAAAGACGTTTATAGAATATGTTACAGAGTATCAGTCCAAAGCAAAAAATGCAGAAATCTATAAAATCGCTCAAATATTTGGATTAGATGAAGCTAAGCTCAGAAGCTTTATAAATACTACTATAACAGAATCAAACATTAATGAATATGGACGCTTTGATGAACTAAAACGCACTGTAGATAAAGCTAAAGCCAAAATATATTTTGAGAAACCTGAAGGTAAAGCAATACCGGCATTTAAAATAAATATAAGAGTTCATAACTTACTTCAAAAATTTATTATTAGCGGCGGATTTGAACTTGAGTAATATAAACTAAAAAGAATGTTACACGACCACTAATATTCGAATATTGATATTGTTGATGCTATAAAATATTAACAATATTTATAAAGACAAACTATGGTAGTTTATATTAAAATAGTGTTTTTTATGAAATCCAGAAAATTTACAAGGAACTGATAATGAACTTAAGTGAAGAAGATTTAAAAGAAATAAGGAAAATATTAAATAGAGAGCCAACCCTGGTTGAAAAACATATATTTGATACTATGTGGTCAGAGCACTGTTCTTATAAGAGCAGTAAAGATATTTTAAAGAAATATTTGCCTGCCAGAGGTTCTGAAGTTGCTCTTGGTATTGGAGAAGATTCGGGAATAGTTAAGTTTACCAGGCATAATGGTAAACAGTACTGTATTGCTGTTTCCCATGAGTCTCATAATCATCCCTCACAAATTCTTCCTGTTGAGGGTGCGGCTACCGGTGTTGGTGGTGTAGTGCGGGATGTATATTGTATGGGCGCTGATGTTATTGGTGTTTTGAACTCTTTACACTTTGGTATTGATAATGATGGTAAGAATCCTTTAGTTGAAGAGATCTCCGAAGAAGTAGTCCAGGGGGTTTCTGATTATGCCAATCCTTTAGGTGTTCCTGTTCTTGGTGGGGAAACTCTTTTCCATAAAAGCTATAACGATAACTGTCTGGTTAATGTTGCTGCCCTGGGACTGGTTGAGGAAGACAGAATTATACGCAGCTTTGTACCTGAGGAAGCGAAAAATGAGCCCTATGTAGCTGTATTATTTGGTAAGTCAACAGATGCCACCGGGTTTGGTGGAGCAAGCTTTGCTTCAACAACTCTTGATAATGAGGATGAAGTATCAAATATTGGAGCTGTTCAGGTTCATGACCCTTTTTTAAAGAGAGTTATTGTTGAGGCTGTAAAATACCTGCTTGATGTTGTTAAACAGGAAAATATTAAGATAGGTTTTAAAGATCTGGGCGCTGGTGGTATTGCCTGTGTAACATCGGAGCTGGCTGCTGCTGGCGGTTTTGGAATGACGGTTGATCTTGATAAGGTAAATAAGATTTTTGATGATTTACCGCCTGAGATTATTGCCTGCTCAGAAACTCAAGAGCGGTTTTGTGTTGTTGTTCCAGCAACTTTTGCCCAGACTGTCCTGGATATTTTTAATGAAAAGTTTGAGTTGCCTCACCTGTATCATAACTCTGGAGCCGTTGTGATAGGTGATGTAGTTTCCGAGCCTGTATATAAACTTATTTATAAAGGAGAAGTTGTTTGTGATCTGCCTGTAACAACCATTACAACAGAAGTAAAGGCAGATAGAAAAGCAAATTCAAGGCAGATAGAAAGAAAAGAAGGTGTAATTCCGAAAATACCCTGGAAAGAATTAGGGGATATTTGCTGTAAGATACTTTCCAGTTCAAATATTTGCTCTAAAAGATATGTATATCGTTTTTTTGATAATGCTGTTCGTGGGGATACAGTTGTTTATCCTGGTGAATCAGATGCTGTTGTTGTATCTCCTGTACAAGGTTGTGTGACGGGATTAACTGTTAGTATGGACAGTAACTTATATGGCGGGCTTGACCCCTATGTCAGTGGAGCATACGCTGTCGCTGAATCAGTTCGTAATATTATAGCATCCGGTGGCAGACCGCTGGCCTTAACAGACTGTTTAAATTACGGTAATCCGGAAAAGCCTGATGTGTTTTTTGATTTTGAAGAAGGTGTTAAAGGTATTGCCGATGCTGCAAATAGTTTAAGTTTTATTCCGGGTGAAGCAATACCTGTCATTTCAGGTAATGTTAGTTTCTATAATGAATCAAAGCAGGGTAATGCAATAGTTCCTTCACCGGTTGTTGTGGCTGTTGGCAGGATTGATGACTATCATAATGCGTTAACTATGCAGCTCAGAGATCCTGGTGAGATATTGATATTAACAGGTAAAAGATATTCTGAATTTGGAGCTTCCCAGGTAAAAGAATATATTAAGAACTTAAATGATGTTGCTCCCCAGGTTAGATTTGATGAGGAAGCAAAGCAGAATAAAGCTGTTTATGAATGTATCAAAAATAACTGGATTACAGCATGCCATGATATTTCAGCAGGTGGTTTCTGGACTGCTGTTTCTGAAATGGTACTTGGTGAACGCGGATGTTATAAGGCAGGTGTTGAGATTGACTTTCCAAAAGATCAGGACCCTGTTTCTTTTCTTTTTTCTGAGAATGGCGGCTATCTGATTAGTGTTAAGACAGAAAACCTGTCAAATGTAATTGAAAACTTGGAGAGTAATGCAGTGGACTTTTATAAGGCAGGTACGACAAATGAAACTGATGAAATCTGTATTAAACAGGACGGTACTTTATTACTTAACCTCAAACTAAAGGAACTGGAGAGTAACTGGAATATAAGGAACGCTTAGTCTATGAAACTAAAATATTTATTTGTTGCTGCTGTTATTATATTGATAAGTACAGGCAATGATCTTCAGGCAAAAAACCTGCAGTTCCTTTATGAGTCAGCGCATAATCTCGAACTAATAAGATCTTATAACGGTGCCAGGGCCAAATATTTATCAGTATGCAGGAAATTTATAAGAACATATGAGGCAGCAGAAAATAAAAGGTCAGTATATTCTGATTTACCAGTTGCAATAAGCGCAGTTTTCAGGTTATCTATAGTTACTGGTAAAAATAATTATTCAAATCTGTTTCAATTAAGCGAGCAGATGGATTTTTATAAAGAAACGCATGATCTGATTGAAAAGATGCTGGCTGTTTTAGTAGATATAAGGTCAGGAAGCAGTAATCTTGTATCGGTGTTTCAGTATGAAGATCTTTTGTTTGCAAGGGCTTACAATAGAATTGGCTGGGCTAATAAACTATTACAGGGGATACCATGGAAAAACTATATAGTTTTCCCGCTTGGTGATATTCTGGGTATGCTTGATATGGCTGTAAAGGATTTGAAGCAGCAGCTTGTTTTTGAAGGGATTTCATATGCTTCACTTGCCATGAAATATAAAAGAGGGATGTTTAGAAAAAAATATTCAGATGAGATCTATCATGCATATGAGTTTAATGTGAGTAAAAGGCTTAAAGCCCTGGACAAGAGGTCTCTGGAGCTTAGAACATATCAGCTAATGAATTTTGAAAATGATATTGAGAAGTTAGCAGGAATAATAGCTTTAAGAAGGTGTGGTAGAGCTTATGATTTAATTGATTATTACTCTTCTGAGTATGTACAGGGTATTATTAACAGGTCTAAAAAATACCATACTTTAAATGATATTTTGAGTTCAAAGAATAACAGCTTGTTTAATGTTTTTGATAAGATGATTAATGTCATAGGAATAAAAAATAATTAGTAACTGCCAGGTTATGACACAGTTCCCACCAATTCAGTATATTAAAGGTATTGGCCCTGGAATATCAGTTTTGTTTAAAAAGCTTGGAATTCATTCGGTTAAAGACTTTATGTATTATTTCCCGCGTGCATATGATGATCGCAGGTTTATAGCTCCCATATCAGAGCTTAAAACAGGTGAAATTCAAATGTGTGTTGGAACTATTGAAAATGTTGTAGAGTCTAAAGGTAAAAGCAGGGTTTCTATTATTAAATGTAATATTACTGATAGAAGGTCAAGTATTGCTGCGGTCTGGTTTAATCAAAAATTTATAAAAAAAAAACTGCAGTTTGGAAAACTTATTATCTTTAAAAGAACATTCAAGATAAAAACCTTTACAGTTTTTTTGAACTTTTGCTTGT